>NZ_JAMPNS010000024.1:0-1442 GCF_028479465.1 Providencia sp. PROV208
GGACGTCTCCGCCGATATGCCTATCCGCCAAGTGACATATCCCTGTGGTACTGAAAGTAAAGCAGAGGTGGTGTTAACTACGAAAGAGCCGGTTAGCTTTGCTTCGAGAATACAGAAATTAGAAGACCTAGCGCATGAAGAAAAACCGCCATTTTCACAATGGACAAACTTTAGGTAATAAAAGGATTAATAAAATATGAAACATTATTTTTATAAATTGATTGGGAGTATTTGTTTCTTTTTGCTAGGTCAGCCTTACGCTTTATCTCTTAGCGGAGCTTCTGGTGAATATGATGTGGGAGAGGGTTTAGTATGGAGTGATGCTGTTAATGATACATATCGTTCAGCAACAGGTTGGGGGTACCAAACTCTCATGGGTCAAAGCTGTTTTGCTTTTAATATTCGTAGTGCTGATGATAATTCGATATGGAATAGCGCAAGCACAACATATACATCTTCAGATGGTAAATATACGGGATTAAAGATTGCTGAAGACATCCTTTTTATTGTAAAGGATGCTACGGTTAATACTTATGGAGGAGGAGGAGATAATGGTGGAGCCACATTTAATTCTTACGGAAAGACGACTGCTACTGGTAGCGCAGTGATCCAAAATTCTCCATTTACATATTGTGTTACAGGGACATCTTATAATAGCTTTCCGAACCCGATGGGAGCGGGAAGAAGTATATCTTTTAATGGAATGGTTGCTATTTATGTGGGACCTAATGCACAGCCAGGGAAATATAGTATCCCTGCTTTCTATGCTGGTCTATATATGGAGCCCGGGATCCCCCTTTCTTCAGCAGGATATATCACAGTAAAAACTCGGTTATCCTGCTCTGTTTCCGCGCCACCTAAGATTGATTTTGGCAAAGTGAATATTTGGGAGTGGGAGGGAAATACCTCAGGTACTCCGGGAGGTAAATTCGGAGATGTTTTAGGGGTGGTTGAGGGAAATTTTACGATCAACTGCACTGGGGACGGAAACACACGAGCATCAGCTACGTTGACCCTTGATGGAGCGAAAGGGAGGTACACAGATGACTTAAAAGTAACAATGGATGCTACTGGCGAGGAAGCTCCTGCAAGTGTGCGTGTAACCATAAAGAATCTTAGTCCTCCTTGTTCCTCTGGTGTGAGTTGGGGACCAGTATCGGGTAAACCTAATGCAAATGTCGTTAAATTGGACGATTTGGTTCCAGGCACTAGCCAAGTGCCTTATCGTTTTAGCTTATGCTCCACAGGACAAGGCTTTAAAGGCGGGGCAGCCTCTGCCTCTGCTACCATCAAGCTTGATTGGGAATAACCCACTTAACCGCTTAGTGGTTTTCACCACACACCACTAAGCCCCCCTAATTCAACAATAAGAATCTCATGATAGCCACTCAACACCACCACTTTTTTACGCTACTGCTTATCGGGCTTCCAATGCTGTTATG
>NZ_JAMPNS010000025.1:0-50583 GCF_028479465.1 Providencia sp. PROV208
ATAAGAACCAAGCTTATTTTTAGCACCCACTATAAGATGTTTTACCCGTATAAGATCAATAATTTTTTACTCGTTTTATACAAAAAAATCACATTATCAGTATTATTTTTTAATCACTTCGCTAATCCCCTTAAAGGGGATTAGTTTTTCATTTTTTCTTTACTTTAGATGTCATGAAAAAACCACCTATTGATATTCAATTTTCAACACACCCGTTGAAGTAAACAAACCCAAATCAATCTTCTTAGCTGTATTTAAAACAGGCGAAACGGTAAGTAATGGTTTTTATTGTACGTGAAATTACGATATTCTTCGGGTAATAACATTTTATTATCCGCTTGAATTTTCAGACCTAAATTCACATTAGATGTTCTGACTAAATCAGTATTAAATTCTGCACTTAAACTCTCAAATTTTAGTTTAAAATTTGAATTACTGGGCGATTGAGAGCCACAATCAAAAGGATAATCAATATTTTTGGTATATCTTTCATTCGTAAATTCGCTCACATTTATCTCGCCAAATGAAACCTCAATAGGATGACCGGTTCCATTTCCCCCATACACGTCGCATGTTCTTCCAATCACATTGACTTTAATCGCTAACGTATAGGTTTCTGAAATACAAAAATGACTAAAGAAAAAAACATTGAACGCTAAAAAAACAAACACCATTTTATTATTCTTTCAATATCAAACACCATAATTATTCAAACTCCAAAATAAATACCCCATCATATAGAGTTAAAAAAGCTAAAGTTTCTATTAATTGATAATAATCGTTTTAATCTATATACCACGAGCTTCATTAACTCGCGGTGAAATAATATTTTCTACTTTTAATTATATGCTAACGTAAAATTAGTCATTGCTTGGAATTTCCCTGGTTTTACAGGAATAATTTTACTCTGCGCATCAACTTGCTGAACGCCAATAAGTGATGCTTGAAATCTCAACGTATTACTTCCTTCAACATAGTTCTGTTTGGCACTAGAGTTAATTTTAATATGAGAACCTGATGCATTCATTATCTTTACTGCTGCACCGCTTGTATCGCCCGTAATTTGTATATAGCCTGTATTTTTTCCTGCGTCTGTTCCTTTGAAAGTGACTGCGACTTGGTTATCACCTTTTAGATTACAACCTTCTAATTTAATCTGGAATGGTTGCGCGGATAATTCGTCACCATTATCAAATATCATATTCGACACTTGACCCAATGGAACTTCTTGATTTTCCTCACCAGGGGCAATTGAGCATGGTGCTTCAATAATAGAACCAGAAAAAATCACAGTCCCACTACCAGCATCAACGTCCATAGCTGATGTACCCATTGCACTAAAAATGAGTGTTGATAGAATAGTTTTTTTCATATTATCCTCCTGTAATAAACATAGATAAAATAATTTATTAAAATAAATTAATAAAAATAAACAGTATCAGACGCAGATATTTTGTTTTTCAATTCAGTCGCATCATCTGAAGGCGATTTCTGTAATTCTAGGATGATGAATTTAATTATTCTCTCAAAAGGTATATCAAGAGCCACACTAATATTAAATAACATATCAAGACTAAATTTAGTTATTCCAAGCTCATAACGTGACATTTGCTGCTGTGAGATATTTATCTTTTTTGCTAACTCATGTGCAGAAATACCATTTTCTTTGCGTATTTTCCTTATAATTAAACCACAATAAAAAGATAATAAATTATCTCTCCCCTCATATTTAGAAGCACTTAATTTATTTTTATTCATAATAAAAATTCAAATCTCAAATTAATAAGAATTTAATTGAAATGTTTAATTTCTCGCTGAATGATTAAAATTATAAGAGTGCTATTTTTAAATATCAAATAATAGAAACATAACACTTCATAGAAATAATTATATTTACATTTCTTACAATTAGGTTATTTCACTTACATAACAGCCAATTATATAACTAATCCTCTGATTCATTTTTAAAAATAAATATCTGACATTAATTAACTAGTTTTTTAATCTATTTTTCAAATAAAAATAATACATTCATCTAAAATTAATCCTTTTTAACAACCACTCACATATAGTAACAAAAATCGCAATTTCAACTCAAAAAACCCACATATGGAGTAATCGGAAGTGTTAAAAACAAGCAAAATCTCAATAAAATAACTAATAATCAACAAGATATAAAAAACCCATTTTATGGGTATGATTTACGCAAAATAATCTAGATAAGCAAAAGAAGGGATTGTTTTATTGATTTAAAAACAAAGCGTGTCGGTCTAATGGGCTAAAAAAAAATGATAAATAGCATCCCACTGCGCATGCTGACAATGCCACGATTCACCTTACGACATCCAATTTTCATGTGGTCACCCCCATGTGAGTCAGAGATAGAGACACATTGTATCCCTTTCACCCTCCCAGACAGAATGGTGTATACTTGCTGACAAGAAATTTATTCACGGTTAATTAATAATGAAAGAAATCGAAAAAACACAGATCAAACTTCTGAGCGACCGCTTAGATCTTATTCGTCACCAGATGGCAAGTCTGCAACTGTCGACCCAAGCTGAAAAGTACGCTGAACTTGAAAAAGAAAAAGCGACACTGGAAGCCGAAATTGCTCACCAGAAGGAAAAACGTAGTAAGAAGCTCAGCAAAGAAGCGCAAAAGTTGATGGATATGCCATTCAAGCGTGCTATCACTAAGAAAGAACAAGCTGATCTTGGCAAACTGAAGAAATCTGTACGAGGTCTGATAATTGTCCATCCCATGACGGCATTAGGTCGCGAAATGGAATTGGATGATATGACTGGTTTTTCTAAGACTGATTTTTAGCTAAAAAATCTCCGCAACTAAAATCTGTTATGAACCACGAATACAAAGCGATTTTAACTGTACCTTTCACAGTTATCCGCCATTAGTGAATCATTTGCTGTATCTGCTTCTGACTGTGGATTCAATAGATAGATGTAAAAATTACGGGTGGCCCAGACCACCCTCGATATACTATTACGTTAATCTTATCTGTTTACCAAACCTGATTTTCTTTTTGCAGTGGCAGTACTAAATTCATGTCATTTTTAATATTGGTATCCAGAGTTCCGGCAATCTGCTTAAGAATTTCCCGATCACCATCAATCTTAGCTTTACCATTGGCGATTAAGTCATCCATATCCAGTGCAATGGTGTGGTTACCCAGTGTCCTCGCTTTAATCTAATCTGACACCATGCGATATAAAAAATCAGTATTTCTAGCAGCAGTGCTGCGATAACGTTAGGAGATGTGGTGCTCAGTTTATTCGGTACTCTCCCCCGTGTGCAGTGCGTATGCCCAAGACAAGCATATGAGGTATATGTTGCGATAAAGCACCGTTTCTTACTGGTAGCCTAACTGTTCCAACGTACCTACCAGCAGATAGTTGATATCTTTGTTACTCACGCTGTAAGCAACAATCTTGTTAAGTAAGTCTGCTTCGAAGCGATAATCGCTTTTGTTATAACTCTGAACCGCAAGCTTAACGGGGTTCAGGGCACCTTACATCCACTTTGACCATGAATATTCTCCGAGATAAATACCCTATATTACCAATTGAATACATGACTGAATCTGTAGGTATGTTTATTTTTCAATGAGTAACTGTAAATCAATGCAAATTAAAAAATTAGAATAATTATAGATATTAGGTGGTTATTTAACATAATACGATAATTTTTTATTATTATTGTAATTTTTACAATTGGAAGTGTATGAACAAGTTAACTACCGTAAGTTAAATGTATATTTTTCTTATTTTTCAATATGATAAACATGACTATAGTCACGTGGTTTATTTTATTTTTACTCGTATTACGCGATAATGTTAACGTTATCATTTGATATTACGAAGAGATTGAGAAGAAATAACACTGATATTTTTTATTGCCCAATAAAATGTAGATATTTTGTTAACACTCAAACTTTTTGTGTTATTAATTATTTCATTTTATGTCAATGTAATTTTTTATTACTGTAAAAAAGTAAGTGAATTAACGGAGATATGCTGAAAAAGAAATCAACATACTCAATATAAGTGTATTTGAGAAATAGTTGATGTTTGTTAAACCCAATAGAATAAATTAAATTAGTTTTACTTACCTAATATGAATAATCTATTTAATTATTTTTTGAATTATATTAATTAACATTAGAGATTCTGGTGATAAAAATGAACTTTACAGATGAAATGTTAAATGATGTTGCATCCTCATTTTTAAGGAGGATAAGAAAGCAGAATGGCATTACCGAAGGAGAATTGGCAGTATTACTGAAAATAAGCCAACAGCAAGTATCTAGATATGAAAATGGAAAGACGATGTTAACTATAGGACGTATTAATCAATATCTGAATGTTTTTGGTTTAAATTGGGAATGCTTTACCAATGAAATAATTAAAAGCACAGGAAAACCTCAAGATATTTAATATTATTTAATAATATTTTTTTATGAATACGGTTGCTCTGTATGAATAATTATTTTTTATTTTAAATAAATATATTAATTTGGAGTATATATGAATATTAATAAAAAAATTGCTATGTTGTCTGTTGCTATTTCCTCTATTATTTGTAGTGCTGCATTTGCAGAAAATGAGCCGCTTCCTGCGCAAGTAGTTAATGGTGGTAATATTACATTTAATGGGGAAGTAACATCGGGACCATGTGCAGTTTCCAGTGCAGATACTGATAAAATTGTTACATTAGATACTGTTAAGTCTACAGTATTTACAGCTGCTGACCAATTAGCAAACGCAAGTAAACCATTTAATATCAATTTACTTGAATGTGATACAGACGTTCGTAAATCAGTTCAAGTTACATTTAATGGGCAAACAGTAGAAGGTAAACCTGGTTTATTAGCTAATACTGCGGGTGTAGGTTCAGCTAAAAATGTTGCGCTACAATTATTCAACCCAGATGGTAGTGCATTAGACATTGGTGCATTAAGTTCTAAAGTCAATTTAGCTGAAACAACGACTATTCCATTATCTGTAGATTATAAATCAACAGCAGCCGCAGTTACAGCTGGTAAAGTTCAATCTGTTGCTAACTTCACATTGACATACAATTAATTTTATTTAAATGCAATAAACTGATGATTAATCATAATGGTTAATCATCAGTCATGGAGTTTTTATGTTAAAAAAAACATATTTATTTTTTTGTCTTTTATTTTTCACTCAATATGTTTATGCGGGAGGAGTATCCTTAAGCGCAACTCGATTAATCTACCCTTCGGATAAAAATCAAATATCACTAAAATTATATAATAGTGATAAAGATGGAAGTTATCTTATCCAATCATGGGTGTCAGATGAAAATGGAAATAAGGTGTCTGATTTTATTGTCACTCCTCCATTATTTGTTATAAAACCTAATTCAGATAGTTTATTAAACATAGTCTATAGTGGAGATAAAAATAAATTACCTAATGATAGAGAGAAAATATTTTTCCTAAATTCAAAAGTTATACCTTCGTTGACAGAAGAAGAACAGAAGTTAGATAATGCATTATTAATTTCCACAACAACAAAAATAAAATTATTTAGTAGACCTAGTTCAATTACCGAGAGCTCATTTAACTCTTATGAAAAATTAAAATGTTCTTATGAAAAGAACAAGTTAAAGATTGAAAACCCTACGGCTTTTTATATGAATTTAAGCTCATTATATATTAGTGGAAATGAAATATCTAAAGCCGAAACGATACCACCTAAGTCAGATATTTATTTAGATTTAACAAATGATAACAAAAGTAAAATTCTAAATTTCAATTTTATTAATGACTATGGCGTTCAAATAAAAAACAAAGAATGTGTTTTTTAATTAAATTTGGAAATATATCTATGTGCCAAATAAAAAAAATATTTTTTTTATTATTTTTAGCTAATGTCAATAATTCATATGCGCAAGATTATTTCAATCCATTATTTTTAGGTTCTGATGTCGATTCAATCCAAGATTTATCGTATTTATCGGCAGGTAATAATGTTACTCCGGGTAAATATTTTTTAAATGTTAATATAAATGATAATTTCATTAAAAATATTAACATTGTATTTATAGAAGAAAAAAACAAGAAAGTTACGCCATGTTTTACTACAGAAATTATTAATGCCATTCCTTTTAATAAGGATGTATTAAATAAATTAAAATCATTGCCAGATAATGAATGCATAGATATAAGTAAGTATATAAATAATTTTAGTTATGATGTTGATTTATCTAAATTAACATTAACTTTATCAATACCTCAAATTTATCTTAAATCTATTAGATCAACATTAGCTGATGAATCTGATTGGGATGATGGCATCCCAATGTTTATGATGAATTATAATTTAAATGGCTCATTTGCGAAAAATAAAAATATGGATGATTATTCATCACTTTTTTTAAATTTAAATAATAGATTAAATCTAGGGTCATGGCGGATACAATCAAATTTATATTATAACAAAAATAAAGTTGGCTCTCGTACATATGATGACTGGAAATCTAATAACTCCTCAATATCAAGAAATATAAATTCAATAAAAAGTAATCTCATTGTTGGTCAGAGTGTTTTAGGCTCAATGCTATTTGATTCAGTTTCATATACAGGCATTACGCTCGCTACAGCTAATGAGATGCTACCTGATAGTGAAAGAGGATATAGTCCAACGATTAAAGGTATTGTAGACTCAAGATCTAAGCTCACTATTAGACAGAATGGCAATATATTATATCAGGAATACATCAACCCTGGCCCTTATAATATTGATAATTTAAATTCAGTAGGAACAAGTGGTGATTATGAAGTCGAATTAACCGCAGCCGATGGAGCTATCGTAAAATATAACGTTCCTTATTCTTCGTTACCAAACTTATTACGTAAAGATAGTTTTAATTATTCTGTGAGTTTAGGACAATTAGATATTACGTCAGCCAAAAGAAATAAATTTTCTCAAGGTACACTAGGCTTAGGATTGCCTTTAGATAGTACAATCTATACCGGTTATCAAATTGCTGATGATTACTTTTCTGCTGGATTAGGTTTAGGAACGGATATGGGAAAACTTGGTGCATTATCAATTGATGCTATGCAAGCGCAAGCTAAAATATATGACAAAAGTTATACTGGTGGCTCATATCGAATTTTATACGCAAAATCATTCAGTGACTCAGGAACTAATATTCAATTAACAGGCTACCGATATTCGACATCTAATTATTATACATTTACTGAAGCAAGCTATAGGAATAACTATAAAAATAATTTCAGCGATGAACTATTTAATTATAATGAAAGAAAAAAGAATAGCTTTCAATTGAATTTATCTCAAAATCTAGGTGATTATGGTCAACTATATTTATGGGGTAATGTAAATTCATATTGGAATAGCAATTATAAGTCTAAAAACATCCAAGCTGGATGGAATAAAACACTTCCAGAATTTAACAATATAATTATATCTACTAGTTATAATAAAAATACCTATATAAACAACACTGAAGATATTTTATATTTATCAATATCAGTTCCATTATCTAATGCAATAGATAAAAATACAGTATATTTAACCAATAGCACAAACTATAACAAATCTAAATATAATAATTTGACTAGTTTATATGGTTCAGCTTTAGACAATAAATTAAATTACAATTTTTATCAAACTGTGAGTAATAATAGTGAGAATAAATCAAATTTAAATTTACGTTATAAAGCAAATATTGCCGAATTTAGTACGGGTACATCTTATTCTAGCACTACAAAAGAATTTGATTATGGAGTTACTGGTTCTATACTTGCTCATCAAGATGGAATTATATTTGCAAGAGAAGCAAATGATACCGCAATATTAGTAAAAGCAATAGGAGCAAGTGGCGCTAGGATTGATAAATCCGGAGAAAATATCACTATTGGTGATAACGGATATGCTCTTATTCCTTACGCTACCGCATACCACTATAATGATGTCGGGCTTTTCCCTGAAACATTTGGTATGGGTTACGATATAGATGGAAAAGTGATGAAAGTAGCGCCAACTAGAGGTGCTGTAAGTAAAGTTGTTTTTGATGTACGTAAAGGATATAACTTTTTAGTATCACTTAACTATCAAGGAAAAAAAATAAAGTTTGGAACTCTTGTTATAAATAATGATGATAAAATGACATCAATAGTAAATGATGATAGTACAGTTTATTTAACTGGCGTTAAATCAAACTCAAGCTATACCGTTAAAATAGATAAGAGTACCAGTTGTCAATTTACTATTAATTATAATAAGAATAATGCGATGAATAACATTAATAAAGAAAGCGTCATTTGCAAATAATGGAATACTCAGAATGAAAAAGAAATTTATTTTATTCATACTTTGCTTTTTTTGTTTTTCTGCATATTCTTCAGATGTAACATTAAATATTAACGGAGCTATATTAGGACAAAGTTGTAATATTTCCAGTAATGATTTAATTAAAAATGTTAATTTTCAAGATTTAAATCCAGGCGATTTTAATAATATAGGTGATGTGAGTCCTGAAAAATCAGTTTCAATACATTTAAAAAATTGTAGTGGTAATGTAAATAATATGATGTATCAATTTTCAGGGGAAGCAGATGCAAATGATACCACATTATTAAAGATTATAGGAAAATCAGGTAGCTCTATAGATGGGGTAGCTACAGGGCTCGCAATAGAAATACTAAATAAAAATAAAGATAGAATCAAATTAAATTCAAAAAAATTTTTGAATGAAACTATTACTACAACGAGTTATGATTTTACATTCTATTTAAGATATATATCAACAAACCAAAATGTTAGTTCAGGTGATGCATCTTCACTACTCTATCTGGATATCTATTATGAATAAAATAGTCTTGTTTTTTTTTACATTATTAATATTTCCAAGGTTAAGTATGAGTGATCGAATCACTATTAATATTAATGCGAATGTTATTGAGAAAAGTTGCACAATTTCAAAAAGTTTATCAAATTTAACAATTACATTAGGAACAAACGATTTAAGAGATAAAAAAATTGGAGTTCCATTTGGAGAAACTCCTTTTACAATAAGTCTAGAAGATTGTCCTACAAATATCTCTACTGCATATATTAAATTTACAGGAGAAAGTGATTTAGTAATGAGCAACTTGCTAAAAAATAATAATAATACAAATGAAGGAGCGAAATCAATTTCTATAGGGCTATATGATGTCAATAAAAAAAATATTGACATTAAAAACAATAAGACATCACTTAATATAAATTATAATGAAAATAATAATATATTCCATTTTTTTGCTTATTACATTAAAACTAGCCAAAATTCATCTCCAGGAAAAATAACAAGTATCGTAGACTTTGAGATATTTTATGATTAATAAAGTTATAGTACTTTTTTTTATTTTATTTTTGAATCCTGCATTTAGTGGGATCACTATTGTTGGAACTAGATTTAATATAGATCAGAATGATAATCATACTAACATTAAAATTATTAATGATAATGAAAACGAATATTTGATAAAGAGTGTTATTGATGATGATAATTTTATTATTTCTCCACCTTTGTTTTTGATCTCAAAGGATAATAGTAGAAATATAACCATTATCCCAACTAATAAATTAAACTATCACACTGATAAAATCATAAACTTAACAATTATAGCAATACCGAAATCAGAATTTGATGACAATATATCATCCATATCTTTAGCTATAAGAAGTCATTTTAAATTGATTTTTCGTCATACCGAGTTAAAAGAGAATGATTTTAAATCAATTAATATAGTAAAAGAAAATAATAAATACTTTTTATTTAATGAATCTAAACATGTATTTACCATCTCAATCTCGAAGAAAAAAACTACTGAAAATGAAAAAATATTTAGCATTTCCCCTAATGATAAATTTGAAATAAATAATATATGTGGAAATTCAAACCGTTGTGATTTTTTCATTCATTTCTATAATGAAAACAATGATGTAGTAAAGGTAACAAACTTATCATATAAATAAATTCAGGATTAAAATATGCAATTTTTTAATATAAAACATATGGTGTTTTTCATTATGCTATTACATATAAATTATTCTTTTGCCATGCCAGAGATTACTTATACTACAAATTCTTTTGGTTATGTTGATATTTCAGGACCTGCTGACAGAATAACTTATGGCTCAGTTATTGCAAACACGGGCAGCTGGAGCGCTTTAAAGATCTGTAATAATAGCGATATTAATTATACGCTAAGCAGAATAGATTATGAGCCTATTGCGCAATGGACCGGACAAACATTTCAATCTACGAGTGCACATCCAGTGATTTATTTATTTGAAACTGGAGTTACTGGATTTTCATTCGCTCCATTAGGGGGGTTTAGTTATACTACAAATGATTTTCGACCCTTGCCTGGTATAACAACTACTGTTTGGCAAGGAAGCATAAATAATAGCTTGCGTATATCGTCTCCTAAGCTTGTGACTATCGGGGCTTATATTTATAAAGGTCCTGATAGAATTGTAGGGAGTACTGTTTTACCGTCTATGAAAATGTATCGCTATGTTTGCTACGATGAAGCGGGAAAAGCACGAGAAGCAGCCAATGTACAGTATAATGCAGTGACTATTAATGGTGCCGTTACTGGTTGTGAGCCAACGAGCAAAGTAATGGCATTAGATATGGATAAGATCCCAGCGAGTTCTATTGAGAATTCTGATGCATCCTCAAATATACGAACGAAACAACAAACATTTTCATTGCAATGTGATCCGAATATTGACGTTCTTGTCTCTTTTGTTGATTTAACTGATACAACGAACAATACCAGTGTCGCACATTTAACATCTGATTCTACTGCATCGGGAGTTGGTTTTGCAGTTACTAGTGGAAGTGGCCAGCGATTTTTATTTGGGCCTGATGGTTCTGCTGCAGGCATTCCTGGGCAGAAAAAGTATTATGTACAGCGATCTGGAACTGCAAATAAAAACAACCCGATGAGCTTTACGATAGGTTTCAGCTATGTCAGAAAACCGGAAGAAACATTTAAGACTGGGTCGGCTAAAGCGATGATTGGTTTAACTTATTCTTATCAGTGATGTATGAGCCCTCATTTAGAAAACCGCTAAACGACATATCCTAACTAGTTTGAAATTGAGTATCAGAGAGCTTTAAAGAGAGAATGATCGGATATCATTAAATATCCGATTTAGATCGACAGCATAAAAACGCTCACCTGGAGAATTGTTCTCACTGGAGGGTATTTTTATTTAGCGAATAGACATTATTTCAGTTCTACTGAGAGGTTGTAATGCAAAGTATTACGATTAACTTGCCGATTACCTTCTTGCCGAACTTGTAAGAAAGACTCACAAGTTGAATTTTGAACAAACTCACCCTCTTCGTAGATAACTTTAACATGTTGAGTTATTGCTTGAGGAGTTACCTGATAAAGGTTGGCAATTTCAGCCTGAGATAATCACAGCGTATCCGATTCAAAGCGGCATTTGACGTGAGCCTGAGTATCTTCACTGCGGAATAAAACAAATTCACCCTGTGGTGCTTCAAGAAGATTTTCACTCATCACATTACCTCCATTTGGATATTCGGAAAAAGCTTCAAAACCAACAATATACTATGTTGCACACAAAGACAGGATGGCTAGCAAGAACCATTTTAGCTCTGCATGTCTTTATCGCGAAACCGCGAGCCAAAAAAGGTAGTGAATGCCTAGCAACCTTTATAGATTAAGACAAACTACAAAAAATGGTATTGATACAAAGGTAAGAGGAGAAAAAGTGGCGGAAGATCACAGGAGTCGAACCTGCCCGGGACTGCTGGCAGCCCCAACTGGATTTGAAATCCAGCCGCCTCACCGGAGACGACGATCTTCCTCTATTTGGTAGGTGTTCGATTATAAACTGAATTATTTATTTTCCAAGGTATTGTAAGAACAACCCTACAAATTATTGACGCACGCCAATAAGTCCTGTCTCCATTCTCAAAAACTGATAACAAAAAGCACAATTGTGATATTGAGGTTTATATATTTGTCCCCATATACTTATTCATGTCCACATACGGCGCGCTGATTTCAAGAGCAATCACCCCGCCAACACTTTCATTGTCAGCACAGTAAGCCTTGGCTCCCGAGCGCAAGCCTGCATTCAAGGATGTTTTTTTATGACAAATTCATTATTAGCCAATTCAGCATTACCTCGCTTTGAACACATTGAGCCTGCACATATTTTTCCAGCTGTCGAACAAACTTTAGGCGAATATCGCCAAACCGTTGAGAAATTACTCGCCGCGAACAACCATTACACTTGGGACAATCTGTGCCAACCATTAGAAGAAGCAAGCGACAAACTTTCCCGTGTTTGGTCTCCTGTTAGCCACCTACATTCTGTGAAAAATAGCCCTGAGCTACGTGAAGCCTATGAACAATGCCTGCCATTACTGTCTGAATTCAGTACATGGATGGGGCAACATGAGCCGCTATATCAAGCCTATAAATCCCTAAAAGAAGGGGATGAATTTAAACATTTAAGCCAATCTCAGCATAAATCTATCGAAAATACACTGCGTGACTTTGAACTGTCCGGCATCGGACTACCTACTGAAAAACAGCAACGTTACGGTGAGATCGTCGCACGTTTATCGGAGATCGCCTCTAAATTTAGTAACAATGTACTCGATGCCACTATGGGTTGGAGCAAGCTTATCAAAGATGAAAGCGAGCTTGCTGGCATGCCTGAGAGTGCAATCGCCGCAGCAAAAGCCATGGCGGAATCCAAAGGTGAAGAAGGCTACTTACTGACGTTGGATATGCCAAGTTACCTGCCTGTTATGACCTATGCGGATAACGCTGAACTGCGCCGTGAAATGAGCTATGCCTATAGTACCCGAGCTTCAGACCAAGGTCCGAATGCTGGTAAATGGGATAACAGCGAACTTATTGATGAATTAATGGCGCTACGACATGAACTGGCTCAACTGCTTGGTTTTAAAAACTTCGCAGAAAAATCTCTCGCAACAAAAATGGCGGAATCCCCAGAGCAAGTGTTAGGTTTTCTGAATGACTTGGCTAACCGAGCTCATCAACAAGGTAAAGAAGAGCTCGCTGAACTCACCGCATTCGCGAAAGAAAATTATGGTGTTGAAACGCTTGAGTCATGGGACTTAGCGTATTACAGCGAAAAACAAAAACAGCATAAATTCTCACTCAGTGATGAGCAACTGCGTCCTTATTTCCCTGAACAGCGTGTATTAAATGGCTTATTTGAAGTTGTTAATCGTATTTATGGTTTAACAGCAAAAGAGCGCCATGATGTTGAAACTTGGCATAATGATGTGCGTTTCTTCGAGCTGTATGATGATACCAACACACTGCGTGGTAGCTTCTATCTGGATTTATATGCTCGTGAACACAAACGCGGTGGTGCATGGATGGATGATTGCGTGGGCCGCATGGTACATAAAGATGGCTCACTACAGAATCCAGTTGCTTACTTAACATGTAACTTTAATAAGCCATTGGGGGATAAACCTGCGTTATTCACTCATGATGAAGTTATCACCTTATTCCATGAATTTGGTCATGGTCTGCACCACATGTTAACCCAAATTGATGTTGCTGATGTGGCAGGCATCAATGGGGTTCCATGGGATGCGGTTGAACTACCAAGCCAATTTATGGAGAACTGGTGCTGGGAACCGGAAGCGCTCGAGTTTATCTCTGGTCACTATGAAACCAATGAACCTCTGCCGGCTGAAATGCTAAAAAGCATGTTAGCCGCGAAAAACTACCAGTCTGCAATGTTTGTTCTGCGCCAACTGGAGTTTGGTTTGTTCGATTTCACCTTACATGCTGAATATGACCCAGCGAAAGGTGCGCAAGTGATGCCAACACTGTATGCCATCAAAGAAAAAGTTGCAGTGGTGCCATCTCCAAAATGGGGGCGCTTCCCTCATGCATTTAGTCATATCTTTGCGGGTGGTTACGCTGCGGGTTATTACAGCTATTTATGGGCGGATGTCTTGGCTGCTGATGCCTTTTCTCGCTTCTCAGAAGAAGGTATTTTCAATCGCCAAACGGGTCAATCCTTCCTCGACAATATTTTAAGTCGCGGTGGTTCTGAAGAACCGATGGTATTGTTCGAGCGTTTCCGTGGTCGTAAACCTGAATTAGATGCGATGTTGAAGAGCTACGGTATTCATGGCTAATCACATTGCTATCCAATTAATCTGTGAAGAGGGTGCCGATGCAGGCACCCTTGCTCAACTTGCTGAAAAATGGCAACTCACTCATACGCCTGATGCTTTAATGGCATTAGTGCTAACCCCTGAAAACCTACAACTACGAAAAATGGATGAACCCAAATTAGGCGGCATTTTTGTGGATTTTGTTTCAGGTGCTATGGCACATCGCCGAAAATTTGGGGGAGGACGAGGCGAAGCTGTTGCAAAAGCCGTGGGAATTAAAAAAGAATATCTGCCTGATGTTATTGATGCGACGGCGGGTTTAGGTCGAGATGCCTTTGTACTCGCAGCATTAGGTTGTAAGGTGCGAATGTTAGAGCGTCACCCTGTGGTGGCAGCACTCCTCGATGATGGTTTACAGCGCGGTTATCACGATCCTGAAATTGGTGAATGGTTGCAATCACGTATGTCACTGATCCACGCATCAAGCATTACAGCATTAGCTGAAATCACTGAGGCGCCTGACGTTATTTACCTCGACCCGATGTACCCACATCGACAAAAAAGTGCATTGGTGAAGAAAGAGATGCGGGTGTTTCAGTCATTGGTCGGGTCTGATGATGATGCTGATTCTTTATTGGCTCCAGCAATTGCGCTGGCTAAACGCCGTGTTGTGGTTAAGCGACCTGATTACGCTGAACCGCTTGCGGGGCAAAAAGCACCTTCAGCAGTCACAACCAAAAGCCATCGATTTGATATCTATCCCTGTATTAAACACAGCGATTAAAACGTAACGGCGAAGGGCGTTTGCACGGCTTATTACAAGTACATTAGCAACAAACTTGCGCGACCGCCCTTTCGCTTACGTTTTGGGTTAAACCTTACACAACACCTTGTGCAAACATAGCATCAGCGACTTTAACAAAGCCTGCAATGTTCGCGCCTTGGACGTAGTTGGTTTGTTTGGCTTCGCCACCGAATTCAACACAGTGGTGGTGAATGTCCAACATGATGTGGTGTAAACGCGTATCCACTTTTTCTGCTTTCCAGCTTAAACGTGCTGCGTTCTGCGCCATTTCCAGACCAGAAGTTGCAACACCGCCAGCGTTTGCTGCTTTACCTGGAGCAAACAGAACGCCAGCTTCCAGGAATAACTCAGTTGCAGGAATAGTAGTTGGCATGTTTGCGCCTTCCGCGACAGCTTTAACACCGTTTTGGATCAGCACTTTAGCCGCTTCCACATCCAGTTCGTTCTGTGTTGCACATGGCAATGCGATATCCACAGGAACACCCCAAGGTTGTTTGCCCGCTAAGTAAGTCAAACCAAACTCTTTCGCGTATTCTTCAACACGGCCGTAGTTGTTTTTGATAGCTTCTAAGCGTGCTAATTTTTCAGGTGTGAAGCCTGCTTCATCGACCACTGTACCGCTGGAGTCAGATGCAGTGATGACTTTCGCGCCTAATTCCATACATTTTTCAATGGTGTATTGAGCAACGTTACCTGAGCCAGATACTGCAACACGCATCCCTTCAAAACCTAAACCGTGACGTTTAAGCATGGCGTCAGTGAAGTAAACGAGACCGTAACCGGTTGCTTCTGGACGAATTAAGCTGCCACCAAATGACAGACCTTTACCGGTGAAAACGCAAGAGGTGTCATTAGACAGTTTTTTCATCATCCCAGTCATAAAGCCAACTTCACGACCGCCCACCCCGATATCCCCAGCCGGAACGTCAGTGTCCGCGCCTAAGTGACGATAAAGTTCAGTCATTAACGCTTGGCAGAAACGCATCACTTCACCATGGCTTTTTCCTTTAGGATCAAAGTCTGAACCCCCTTTTGCACCACCCATAGGGAGGGTTGTTAGTGCATTTTTTAGGGTTTGTTCGAAACCTAAGAATTTCAGGATGGATAAGTTCACAGATGGGTGGAAACGCATGCCGCCTTTGAATGGACCAATCGCAGAGCTGAATTGTACACGCCATGCGCGGTTTACTTGCACCTTGCCTTGATCGTCCATCCAACATACACGGAACTGGATCACTCTTTCTGGCTCAACGAAGCGTTCGAGTAGTGCTTGATCGCGATATTTTGAATTTTGTTCAATGAAAGGCCAGAGAGAAGTGAATACTTCACGTACCGCTTGTAGGAATTCAGGTTGTGAAGGATCTCTTTTTTGGACAGACTCCAAGAATGAAGATAGTGTTTGCGCCATCTTTTTCTTCCTTTTTAATGTGGATATTGTTGTGAGATGCCTCACTATTTCTTATCTTTTTTTTTAGAAAATGTGAGGTCGATTTGTGTTTGCCTATTGAATATATCATTAGTTTATATTCTTAATTCAAGGTTTTTTTTTACTCATTTGAAAAAAAAATTACTTGACCTGCCAATCACTCCCTTCAGACGATTATTTTGTCACAAAAAAAACGCCTGCATAGACAGGCGTTTTTAGTGAATAGTTTTTCAATTTGACTGTAATGAATTATTCTTCTTCATCATTCAGTGGAACAATCAGCATATCCACATGAACGGTATTAATCAGCTGACGAGCAGAAGACATCAACTTACTCCAGAAATCTTGGTGATGCCCGCAAACAACGAGGTCCATGTCGTATTTCTTGATAGCATCAACTAACACTTGACCTAAATCACCACTACCACTCAGTGTTTCTTGAATATCATAGCCGGCGCCCGCTGAAAGGTCTTTTAATGAATTACGAGTTTCATCAGTGATGCGTTGCTGCATATCACCTAAATTCACATCGATAAGACCGGTGTACAGATCCGAGTAATTAACATCAACATGGATCATGGATACTTTGGCTCCGTACGGTTTCGCCATAGAGACAGCCTTATCCAGTAAAACTTTACTTTCAGGTGATAAATCAACCGCGACAAGAATATGTTTATAAGCCATAAGTAAACTCCTTCCAAATGCTGATTTAACTGGTGGTTAACGACGTTCACCAATATCTTATGAATATACTATACCTGCTAATAGCGATAATGAAGTGTCGTTTTGATCACATCTAGCAGATTAATTTTTAAGGATTAAAAGACAGAACATTTGATAAAACAATAACATCATTCATTCAATATTAATATATATCGACTCAAAATTCGAATTCCAATGATGCCTGTAAGTGTAATCAACAATCGATAAATTAACAGCTTGCAGCGAACAGTTTTTTGAGCTCAAAATTAGAACTAACTGCACTTTTTTTAAGCAACAATTTGTCCTACAATGAAAATAAATGATGTGTGTGCAGTATTTTGGCGGTATTTCCTTTAATAACAACGGGGCAATTTAGGTTCGTTCTAAGGAGGGGATTATGTTCAGTATAATCGCATTGTTTTGGGCATTATGCATTTTGTGCATCTTGAATATGATGCGCTATTTTTCTTCCATTCGCGTTTTATTATCTATTCTGCGGGACTCCGATCCCCTACTTTATCAATCCGTTGATGGTAATGGCTTTTTTACCACCCATGGGCAACTCAATAAGCAACTGCGCCTTGTTCGCTATATCAATTCTAAGCAATACCTTGAGCACTACGATCCTGATGTAATATTCCGTTGTGAACGTATTCGTAAGCAGTTTATGTTAATCAGCAGATTGAGCATTTTAGTCGTCGTGAGCTTGGCCTATATGCTAATCGCTAACTAGTTTGGCGTGGCTTATTCCCTTTATTCAAACCAAAAAAATAGTGATGACCGAAGCCGGTCATCACTATTTTAGAATGCTGATTGCACCATAGAACGTTAAATAAACGCACTATCGCTGATTAAATAATCTTCAGAGCAATCCAGTACAAGACACCCGATAAAACGATAGAAACCGGAAGGGTCAGTAACCATGCCAATGCAATGCTCTTAATGGTTTTACTCTGAACACCGCCACCGTCAACAACCATTGTCCCTGCAACCGCAGAAGAAAGGACTTGCGTTGTCGAAACAGGCATTCCCGTATAACTTGCCACGCCGATAGATACAGCCGCAGTTACCTGAGCCGATACACCTTGCGCATAAGTCATCCCTTTCTTACCGATTTTCTCACCGATAGTCACTGCCACACGCTGCCAACCGAACATGGTACCGAGAGCCAGAGCTAACGCAACAGCGACGATAATCCATAATGGAGCATATTCAACGGTATACAGCAGATCATTACTCAGTTTTTTCAGTAAGCTTGCATCTTTCGCACTCGTTTCAGGTAATTTCGCCACCGCATTCGCAGTATCCGAAATACACATTAACAAGCGACGAGTTTGGTTGCGTTGCTCTGGTGTTAACTCATCATAGCTCTGAATGCCACTCAGCATCTTCTGAGCTTGGCTTAAGATGATCGGGGTACGTGAACTATCACAATGGAACTCGCCTTCTTCAGGCTTGCTCTCAGCGACCATTGGCGTATTTTCAATCGCATGGTTTAACGCTGGTTTATGTGTTTCATAGTATTGTTGCAGGTGAACCACCGCATCATGGGTTCTCGCGATATCATAACCGTTAGAATTCATGTTAACGACGAAGCCTGCTGGCGCAACACCGATAAGTACCAGCATAATCAGACCAATACCTTTTTGCCCATCGTTCGCACCGTGAGAAAAACTCACACCAACAGCGGATAGGATCAAAGCGGTACGCGTCCAAAATGGTGGTTTGCGTTTACCATCTTTCTTCTCGCGTTCAGCTGGCGTTAAGTGAATACGGCGACGTTTTTTGGTTCCACTCCAATAACGGCGTAGCACAAAAATCATCAGCCCAGCAATCACAAAACCGATAGCAGGAGAAAGAATTAAGGACATGAAAATGCTGATCATTTTAGGAATATTCAGCGCATCAACCACCGAAGATTCAGTCACAATTGCGTTGGTCAAACCAACACCAATAATTGCACCGATCAGCGTGTGAGAACTTGATGCAGGAATCCCTAAATACCAGGTTCCAAGGTTCCAGATGATAGCTGCCAAGAGCAATGAAAAGACCATTGCAAGACCGTGAGCAGAACTCACGTTAAGGAGAAGGTCTGTTGGTAAAAGATGAACAATGGCGTATGCCACGCTCAACCCTCCCAGCAAGACACCGAAAAAGTTAAATACCCCGGCCATGACAACCGCAAACTGAGCACGCATTGCTCGGGTGTAGATCACCGTCGCGACCGCGTTAGCAGTATCATGAAAGCCATTAATCGCCTCATAGAACAGCACAAATAACAGTGCTAGAACTAACAAAAGACCTGTGTAAAATTCTAAACCTGTAAAAAGATGTAGCATAGACGTTAAGCCATTATATGTTGGACATGAACGCGGCGCATTATCAGTGACAAACGCTAGCGGTGGAAGCGAAATCTGACCTTTTTTTGATTTAAATACTAATCAAAAAAGCATCAAATACAAACTATCCCTTTAATATCATTTGGTTACCATAATTAAAGTTATTCTGAATTTTTGAAACTTTTTTATGATAATTTGTGAATATAAGGGGGAAATAGTCTTTTTTCGCGATTTTTCCTAATTATAATACGTCTACCGTACTTTTCATTAATTCTTCGTTGATCCGTTGCATTACAACCGGTGCTAAATCGCGTAAAATAGCGGTATTAATTATCGTAATTACGATTAAAATCAAATATATAGAGAATTCCAATTGTGAGAAATATCGATGTTATTATTTTAGGTGCAGGTGCTGCTGGGCTATTTTGTGCTTCACTCGCGGGTAAGCGCGGTTTAAACACCCTTGTGCTGGATAATGGCAAAAAATTAGGGCGTAAAATTTTGATGTCCGGTGGTGGTCGATGCAATTTCACCAATATGTACGCCGATCACAATAACTACCTTTCAACCAATCCTCACTTTTGTAAGTCAGCACTTGCTCGCTATACACAATGGGACTTTATTGAACTAGTCGGTAAATACCAAATTCCTTATCACGAAAAAACGCTAGGGCAGCTATTTTGCGATAATAGCGCACAAGATATTGTCGATATGCTGCAAAATGAGTGTGATTTGCCCAACATTACGATAAAACTACGTAGTGAAGTCACTCAAGTAGACAAAACAGATGAAGGTTATGTTGTTACTGTAAACGGAACTCAAGTAAGTGCTCGCTCACTTGTAGTCGCAACGGGTGGACTCTCAATGCCAGGTTTAGGTGCAACACCGTTTGGCTATCGCCTTGCTGAGCAATTTGGGCATACAATCATCCCTACCCGTGCAGCTTTAGTACCATTTACCTTACACAAACCGCTGTTAGAAGCCCTACAAGCGCTTTCCGGTGTATCTGTCGCGGCAACCGTCACTTCCGCCAGCGGTGTCCTATTCAAAGAAAACATCCTGTTCACCCACCGAGGATTATCAGGACCTGCAATTTTACAAATTTCAAATTACTGGCAACCCGGTGAGTATGTGAGTATTAACTTACTTCCAGAAATTTCTCTGGAGGACTATCTCACTACAGAAAAACAGCGACATCCTAATCAATCACTGAAAAATACATTGGCTACACAGTTGCCTAAGCGCTTAATCGAAGTCTTACAACAATTAGGGCAAATCCCCGACTGTCCGCTAAAACAACTTAACCACGCACAAATCGATTCTCTCAATGACACATTGCATAACTGGCAAGTGCAGCCGAATGGCACCGAAGGCTACCGTACTGCAGAAGTCACCCTTGGTGGCGTCGATACTCATGAAATTTCATCAAAAACGATGGAGTCCCTCAAATCATCTGGACTCTATTTCATTGGGGAAGTCCTTGATGTCACGGGTTGGCTAGGTGGCTATAATTTTCAATGGGCGTGGAGCTCAGCTTCTGCTTGTGCAGAAAGCTTACCCCATCACATGAAGTAGCCCATTTTATTTAATCCATTGAAAAATAATGGATATTATTTATTTTCAACCAAATCAGTTAGTTGAGCAGCGAGTTTAAATAAATCTAAAATTGGTTAAAAATAACCCTTTACAAACGATAGTGATAACTATTATCATTATCACATCTTCCGCAGGTGACTAACTTAGTCAGTCTCTTGTAGGAGGTACGACATTGCTCACATTGCTTCCAGTGTTTACTTTAGCCAGCTTAATGCTGGCTATTTTTTTATCTATAACTTTCTACAAATCACCTCTATTTGAACCTTTCTATAACTTGCTGACCCCCTCATTTCCATACGGCAAATAATCATTATGATACGCCTCAATCTTATTCAAATTTTTTGGATCCTATGGTTAATGACCCCTACTTTTCTCTTTCTACAATTTGGCTAAACTGTCATCAACAAGTTAAGCAAGAGCCCAATGAAAATGGGATATCCGCTTTTAAGGAGATGACTCAATGATCTATTTACGCCAAGCAAATGAACGTGGACACGCAAACCACGGTTGGTTGGACAGTTGGCACACGTTCTCATTTGCTAACTATTACGATGAAAAATTTATGGGTTTCTCAGCGTTAAGAGTCATCAATGAAGACTACATCGCTGCGGGACAAGGGTTTGGTACTCATCCCCACAAAGATATGGAAATTCTGACCTATGTTCTTGATGGTGCCGTTGAGCACAAAGATAGCATGGGGAATATGGAGCAGATCCCTGCGGGTGAATTCCAAATCATGAGTGCGGGAACAGGAGTTCGCCACTCAGAATACAATCCTGATAACGAAAAAGAACTGCGTTTATACCAAATTTGGATTATTCCAGATAAAAACGGCATTGAACCACGCTATGAGCAAAAACGTTTTGACTCAAAAAGTGGTAAACAATTGGTGTTATCACCAGATGCACGCGATGGCTCATTGAAAGTAAACCAAGATATGACGCTATGGCGTTGGGCGCTCCCTGCTAATGAGCAAAGCACCTATGACATTGCAGAAAAACGCGTTATTTGGATCCAAGTCGTCAAAGGTAATATCGAAGTGAATGGTCAAAAAGCAACCACCAGTGATGGTTTAGCGATTTGGCAAGAAAAGCAGCTGACAATTAAAGCTGATGAAGAGAGTGAAATTTTAGTCTTTGACTTACCCGCTGTGGAATAAATCCTCCGGTAAGTAAACGCTAACACCAATGGGAAAGGCTCTACATGACTGTAGAGCCTTTTTTTATACCCTATGCCCGCTATTACAGTTTAGGACCGGCTTTAACCAGTGCTGCACCTGCTGGGGTATCAGTGTACTTATCGAAGTTCTTCACGAAACGATCGGCTAAATCTTTAGATTTCTCATCCCACTGAGATTTGTCCGCGTAAGTATTACGTGGGTCAAGGATATTAGTATCCACACCCGGTAATGCGGTTGGGACTTCTAAATCAAAGACTGGCAGCTTGATAGTATCCGCTTTTTCGATATCACCACTTAAGATTGCATCGATGATTGCACGCGTATCTTTAATAGAAATACGTTTGCCTGTACCGTTCCAACCTGTGTTAACTAAGTAAGCTTTCGCTCCTGCTGCTTCCATACGTTTCACTAACACTTCAGCATATTGAGTTGGGTGCAACGATAAGAACGCCGCACCGAAACATGCAGAGAATGTTGGCGTTGGTTCAGTTACACCACGTTCTGTACCTGCTAATTTCGCAGTAAAACCAGAGAGGAAGTGATACTGAGTTTGTTCCGGCGTTAAACGAGAAACAGGTGGTAACACACCGAATGCATCCGCCGTCAGGAAGATAACTTTTGTCGCGTGACCCGCTTTAGACACAGGCTTAACGATATTCTCGATATGATAAATTGGATAAGAAACACGGGTATTCTCAGTTTTAGAACCATCATTGAAATCAACAGAACCGTCTGCCAATACCATGACGTTTTCCAGCAATGCATCACGTTTGATAGCGCCGTAAATGTCTGGCTCAGCTTCTTTAGACAGGTTGATGGTCTTCGCGTAGCAACCGCCTTCAAAGTTAAATACG
This sequence comes from Providencia sp. PROV208, assembly GCF_028479465.1. Taxonomy (NCBI): domain Bacteria; kingdom Pseudomonadati; phylum Pseudomonadota; class Gammaproteobacteria; order Enterobacterales; family Morganellaceae; genus Providencia; species Providencia sp. PROV208. The sequence continues at coordinate 23,129 of NZ_JAMPNS010000025.1, forward strand.
CCGTCGTCATCCCAACCGTGCTCATCATCACCAATTAGCTTACGTTTTGGATCGGTAGACAGTGTCGTTTTACCTGTACCAGATAATCCGAAGAAAATGGCAACGTCGCCTTTTTCACCCACGTTTGCAGAGCAGTGCATAGACGCGATGCCTTTTAATGGCAGCAAGTAGTTCATCATAGAGAACATACCTTTCTTCATTTCGCCGCCGTACCAAGAACCGCCGATTAACTGCATACGCTCAGTTAAGTTGAAAGCAACAAAGTTCTCTGAGTTCAGACCTTGTTCTTTCCAATTTGGGTTTGTGCATTTAGCACCGTTCATCACAATAAAGTCAGGTTCGAAGCCAACTAATTCTTCATCAGATGGACGAATAAACATGTTTTTAACGAAATGAGCTTGCCACGCAACTTCAGTGATAAAGCGAACTTTTAAACGAGTGTCTGCGTTTGCACCACAAAATGCATCCACAACAAACAAACGTTTGCCTGATAACTGCTCAGTCACTAAGTGTTTTAAGCTGCTCCACACTTCTTGACTCATTGGCTTGTTATCGTTTTTACCTTTACCTTGGTCAGCCCACCAAACGGTATCGCGAGTGATATCATCGCGAACGATATATTTATCTTTTGGGGAACGTCCTGTAAAAATACCGGTATCAACAGCAACAGCACCTAATGTAGTGACGGTACCACGTTCATAACCTTCTAGACCTGGTTTGGTTTCTTCCTGAAATAACAGCTCATAACTTGGGTTATAAACGACTTCAGCGACGTCATGAATGCCGTACTTTTCGAGATCCTTCAGGGTAATGCTTTTAGCGCTCATTATATTGCTCCTGGTAAACATAGCTATTCTGCCGACGATCATAAATCTTTACGACTAATTAACAGCGATAGCTATCAAAGAATTGAAAAAGCATAATTTTTTTTAATTCATAATGAGACTTAGAGCACGTTATAATCCTTTAAAATTATAAAAAAAGGGTGCAAAATTGCACCCTCGTCACATAATTAGGTTGCTAAATCGTATCAGTGAAGTTGCTGATTTTGCTCATTATTTAACCCGATGATATCGGATTCAATAAATACATAGTGTGAGCCACAATATTCACACTCCATATCAATTTTTCCATCTTTGTGCAAAATATCCATAACATCTTCATGAGTTAACGTCGCTAGCGAAGCTTCGCAACGCTCACGTGAACATGTGCAACGAAACTCAACAGATTGTGGATCATACAGTGTGACATCTTCTTCATGATACAGACGATGCAGTACCTCTTTCACGTCTAACTCGCTCAGCTCTTTACCTTTGATAGTCGCAGTCAGTTGCACTAAGTGATCAAAGAACTCATGGCTCGATTCTCCCGCAGCAGGAAGAACTTGCAGCAGCATTCCACCCGCGATTGCTTTACCATCTTGTTCACTAACACGGATGAATAAACGAGTAGGTAACTGCTCTGATTGACGGAAATAAGCATCAATACTCTCTTCAATGCTATTGCCTTCAATTGCTACGATCCCTTGATAACGTTCACCTTGTTTTGGTGTAATTGTAATGACAATAAACCCATTACCAATCATTTGTTGTAATGTGCTACCCGCCACAACAGGACCATCAACACGGGCGACACCGCGCATTTGTTGTAAGTTATTACCGTTAATTACCGCTAACTTAACAGGGCCATCACCTTGAATTTGAACGGTAATATCACCATCGAATTTTAACGTTGCAGTGAGTAAGCTGGTCGCTACCAGTAATTCACCCAGCAGCATTTTAACGGCTTCTGGGTAATCATGATTTTCTAAAATATGATGAAAAGTCTCATCGACAGTAATCATTTCTCCACGTACCGCATGCTGTTCAAACAGGAAACGGTGGAGTTGGTCTTGTTTAGCCATAATTTCTCTCTATTACTCAGGCAGTCTATTAAGACGATTCATGGGAATTAGTTTGTTTAAATTTTAGCAAAGTCCGACGCTCTTTTTTATCTGGGCGTCGGTCAGGATGTGGCATCGTAAGTGCATTCATTTTACGTGCCATTGCCATTTTTTCGCGTTGACTAAGGCTTTCTACTGTTTCACGGTAGAGCAATTGCGCTTCTGGAGCGCCTTTACGTTGGCTGCTGATTTCCAGCACTTCGATAGTCCGTTCGTCATTACCTTGTCGCAATTTTATCATCGCGCCGAGTTCAACAATCTTTCCAGGCTTACTTCTTTGCCCATTATAGTGAACCTTACCACCATCAATCATCTCACGGGCAATGGAGCGTGTTTTATAAAAACGTGCAACCCATAGCCATTTATCAAGGCGAACTTGCTCATCAGGCGCTTGTTTTGTAGATAACGACTTCATGGTGCCTCCTCACACTTAGTTTGAATGCCAAACCAAAATGAGGCTCCATCATTGGGAAAGGATAATACTATCTAGAATCGGAAGGATTATCGGCCTCATAGCATTTATCGTAATATTCAGTGATTTTACGCAAACGCCGTTTGTTATTCAAAACTCGAATAATAATTAATGTTCCATTTACTAAGGTGCAAATGATCAAGAAAAAAACCAGCATTGAACGACAAACATATTCAGATAAAACATCTTCATCCAAGCGCTCATGAATCACCACTTGCAATGTGCCATTCGCATCTGTCGAAATATTCGTAACCACCCCTTCAACATCAAATGGCGTATTAATCAGAATACTAGACAAACGCTTTAGCTCATTCCATCGCTGAACTTGGTTCATTTCGCTCAATGTCGTCACTGGCACTAAATCTACCAATGGAAGGTTTTCATCATTGATCAACAACACACCACCTGGTGGCGGGCTATTCAGTTTGCGGACTTCGGTATCAAGTTCTTTCTTGATAAAATCATATGTGGTGTCTTCAACTAAGTTTTCCAAGGCATCCGCACTTCCTGCACGTAATAAAACATGCGCACCGCTCAATTTACCTGAAGAAGCCTTACTCACCAATACAGGCCAATCATCCGCACTTCCGCCTAAGTTAGATAGTGCGCTTTTGAGTTTAATACAATGGTCTTTTTGTTCACACAATGCATTGGTTTTTAAAACAATTTCTGAAAAATCAAAGATAATATTCATCCCTGATTTCATAATTTCACGCTGTAGTCTTGGGTTAATTCCTGGGGCATCTTTATCTGGATGTAATTGATTTTTCACACTGTTCAGCAAATCAATTGCTCGATTGACAACCTCAGATTGCGGCTCTGTAATCAGATTAATATTATTCCAATACACACCAGAACAATCGAAAGGTACAAACAGCGCTTGGTTTGCATCATTTAAATTAGGCGGGCGATAACACATACCCATACCCTTGGCTAATAAGGTATCTCCCACTCTAATTTTTCGCGATGTTAAATCAGACGGATCGACAACAGTGACTTTTTTGGCGCCCTCAAGCCACGCAAAACCTAACTTAACGGGTAAACTGATCGACTGATAAGAGAACACTAACACTAAAACGCACAATGCACTGAAAAACATCAGTATATTCTTTTTAAAGCGTTTATAAGGGTAATAACGTTCCTCTTCATGAATAGAGAGGCAGCGACCGTATTTTAAAACTTCGCCCGTCGAATAGAGATCGATATTCGTGGGATGACCGAGTTCATATTTTAGGTAGGGTAGCCAATACGTTGGGTAGTGTAAATCTACCCCCCCAATCGAAATCGTTGATGAATATTTTTTGTCTAATTCTCCGTACAGTTCCCACCGTTTAGCCTGCCCATAGATGCATTGCACATCTTGATAGGGTTTAGGAAAAAGACGTAATCGAAATAACAAAAATACCCCGATAAGAAATACCACAGCCGTGAATGTGACTCCCCACCCATGAAAAATAGGGATAGAGATAATCGTTAGGTAACCAATAAAAAAGCTGAGACTGACAACGATGGCGCCTAACCATCCTGAAGAGTTGTGTAACCGATGCTCCTCTTTGCTTTCCTTACGCATTTTCAGCAGTTGGATGGTGTTAGGTTCACCTTCATGAATAGCTGCTTCAGGTTGAGTGCGTTGGTCTTCTAACGGTGTTTCCCACTCATAGTTAAATTCTTTCAAAGAGTGGTTATTGAGCCCCACAATTAAAGGCAAATGATCCGTTTCCACAATTTCCATGACATTTTGTCGTTGTAAAAACGGTTCTAATTGAGAAGGCAGCTGCACTTCAATCGTATCAATAAAATAACGCCAACCTTGACCTTGCTCTTGGCGTAAATTGAATCGTGTAACAGCATTACAGATGGTTGCAACGGTAGCATTTTTTTTGATTTGCCGTGCAGGCTGAGAAGGCGAATGAAGATTCTTTGAGGCACTGTGATTAAGGTACTGGGTAATAGTCTGGAAATCAGACTCAATCATTTTTTTGAACGCGGGTGTCGCTAGAGAGGGTATTTGATAGACACTCGAACGCCGTCCCCGCCGAAAAAACAGAACGGAAACCATTATAATTAGGCTAGCGATGATCAAAGCCAGTATAATGACGGTGTTTAGCATTTTTTTCTCAACAGAATTGCCTACCTGAAAAGCATAGCAACACAATGCCAATCACTATATAAGCCAATTCCTATTCTCTTCTATTTTTTGTTTTATTTTACAATATGTTGTAAATAAAATATTTTACTTATTAATCCGTGTGGTTTTCATAAGTAGATTATACTAACAGCATTTTATCCACCCTATAATCTCTATCATTTTTTTTTGATATGCGTCATAGTTAAAGACAATGTAAGCTTGCCCTCATGGATCCCATTCATCTGATTCGGAAATTGTTATGACAGAGTTAAAAAAACCAAAAATCCTGAATATTCAAGACATTGCTCAATCTAAATTATTCAGTATCCAATCTGTTGATCTCGAATTCAGTAATGGTGAAAAACGTGTTTATGAAAGAATGCGCCCAGCAAAACGTGAAGCGGTTCTTATTGTTCCGATTATTGATGACCATCTTATCTTGATCCGTGAATACGCCGTTGGTATCGAAAACTATGAGTTAGGTTTTCCAAAAGGAGCCGTTGACCCTGGTGAAGCCCCTCTCGATGCTGCTCAACGCGAACTCAAAGAAGAAATCGGTTATGGAGCTCGCCAGATTACACCTCTGGCAAAACTCACCATGTCTCCATCGTACTTTTCCAGCAAGATGAACATACTTATCGCTAACGACCTATTTAGCGAAAAACTTGAGGGTGACGAGCCAGAGCCTCTGCAACAGGTCAGATGGCCAATTGCACGCATGATGGAGCTCCTCGATCATCCGGACTTCAATGAAGCCCGCAATATCAGCGCACTGTTCTACGTTGAACGCTACCTAAAAAATCACGCTAAATAACCGCTCACATATTTCCTCTTAAACAATTGCACCCCATGCCAAACGGCAATGGGGTGCAGTGTATTTGCCTATCAGACAACGGGTTAAAATAGCTCTTGGCTCGCTCCACTTTCCGTTGAAATTATCGTACCCACTTCTTGAACTGCGCGCTCTTTTGGTTCCGTGCCCTCAATGAAGTACTCATTACGAGAAGGTCCGCCTGATGACAGTTTGCCAGTACGGGTATCGATAGAGACAGAAATGACCCCTTTTGGCGGCTGCATAACTTTCACAGGGACACCGTCAAGAGCTGCTTTCATAAAATCATCCCAAATCGGCTGAGCACTTTTCGCACCAGCTTCACCGCCACTGATCCCCGTACGACCTAATGTGCGCTTGTTATCATCAAAGCCAATCCATGCGGAAGCCACGATATCAGGACCATAACCGGAAAACCACGCATCTTTTGAACTATTCGTGGTACCCGTTTTTCCGCCGATATCCCGACGACCTCCGAGGTCGCGACCCGCTCGCCAACCCGTACCCGACCAACCTGGTTCCCCATAAATATTAGTCACCATGGCATCACGAATTAAGAACGCCAGCGGTGTACTGATAACGTGCGGGGCATACTTGTCTTCTGGGCTAAGCTGTTCAGCGGTTGTAGAGAGCGCCATAGTCGGCTCTTGATTCACCGCGCTACTCTGCGACTGGGTAACTTCTTCTGTCGTGTCATCGCCTTCAGAATCGCTCAGCGCAATCGTACGCGCTGTGTCGCCATAAATCACCGGAATGTCTGTACACTCAGGGCAAGCAATTTTAGGCTTAGCTTCGAAAATCACTTCACCATTATGATTCTCAATTTTTAAAATGTAGTAAGGGTCAATAAGGTATCCGCCGTTTACCATAACCGCATAACCTCGCACCATTTGCATTGGTGTAAATGATGGCGCACCGAGGGCTAATGCTTCAGTACGGTTGATGTTCTCTTTCGGGAAACCAAAACGGAGTAAATAATCCGCAGCATAGTCAACCCCCATCGCACGCATCGCACGTACCATCACCACGTTTTTCGACTGACCTAAGCCTTGACGCAAGCGGATAGGACCATCGTAGCGTGGCGGTGAGTTTTTCGGGCGCCAGTCTGAACCAGCTCCCGCATCCCAGCGGCTAATCGGTACATCGTTAAGTAACGAAGCAAGCGTTAAGCCTTTATCCATTGCAGCGGTATACAAGAATGGCTTAATGTTTGAACCCACTTGGCGCAATGATTGCGTCACGCGGTTAAATTCACTCATATTGAAGTCAAAACCACCCACAAGAGCGATCACCGCACCATCATTTGGATTCAACGCAACAAACGCCGCATTGACATCAGGAACTTGCGCTAACCACCAGCTATCTTTTACCTGACGAACCCAAATTTGTTCACCAGGCTGTACCACTTTATTCACCGCAGATGGTGTGCCACCTTGCTGAGTATCTGAAATAAATTTACGCGCCCAGCGAACTCCTGCCAGTGTGATTTGAATTTCAGAGCCATCGGCCAGCATCACGTTAGCATCGCTATTCGTAGCTGCGGTGACCACCGCAGGAATGAGAGAACCGTAATTGGGTAACTTTTTCAGTTTTTCTATGATTTGTTCTTTATCCCACGCGGTTTGGCTTCCGCTCCAGAGCACTTCAGCAGGTCCGCGATAACCATGGCGAATATCGTAATCTATCAAATTATTACGTACCGCTTCTGTTGCCGCTAACTGGTCTTTACGCACAACCGTGGTATACACCTTGTAGCCATCGGTATAAGCATCTTCACCATATTTTTCATACATGGTTTGACGTGCCATTTCCGCTAAATAAGGCGCTGAAAAATCCACTTTAGGTGCATGATAAGAAGCAACAATTTTCTCACTCTTCGCTTGTTCATACTGGTCTTGCGTAATGTATTTCTCTTCTAACATTCGCATCAGCACGACGTTACGACGGTTTACCGCGCGTTCATAAGAATAAAGTGGGTTAAATGTTGATGGCGCTTTTGGCAAACCAGCAATCATCGCCATTTCACTCAGCGTCAATTCATTTACGGTTTTACCAAAATAAACATAAGCGGCTGCCCCCACCCCATAGGCTCGGTTACCTAAATAAATTTTATTTAGGTACAGCTCCATAATTTCATCTTTGGTAAACAATTGTTCAATACGAATTGCCAGAAATGCCTCTTTGGCTTTACGCATTAGCGTTTTTTCTGGACTTAAATAGAAATTTCTCGCCAGCTGCTGAGTAATTGTACTCGCACCTTGGGATGCATGACCCGATGAAGCCATCACAGTCACCGCACGGAAAATACCAATTGGGTCAATGCCATGGTGCTCATAGAAACGGCTATCTTCAGTGGCAATAAACGCATGCACCAACATCGGAGGAATGTCAGCTAATGGTAATGGAATACGACGTTTCTCACCATATTGGGCGATCAGTTCATTATCTGCACTGAATACCTGCATTGGCGTTTGCAGACGAATGTCTTTCATTGTTGCAACGTCAGGTAGCTCACCTTCGACATATTTATACATGCCATAAATCGAGGCGCTTCCCAAAAAAATGCAACAGAAAACCAGAATTAAAAAATATTTTACGAACTTCACCGAAGAATTCCCATACGCAACTGACAGGCGGGTTTAGATATCACTGCCGCATAGTATAAAGCTTATACAGCCCAATAGAAAACGTAATTTAATTGTTAATGATAAGGATATTATGTATGTATTCACCAAAATGGCACATTGGAATTGAGCTATCGCAACACCACATCCAATTAGTCGCTGCGAAAAAACATCGCAAATTCTGGTCGTTATGTGAATGTTGGCAACAAGAGCTACCTTTTGACAGCTCATTACACGTACTTGACGAATACCGAGTAATTCTACGCAATATTTTGCGCCAATGGCGTCAGAAATTACCTAAAAACTGTTCCGTTTCGATTGCATTACCCTCATTACGCTCGCTTAAGAAACAACTCTCGCTTCCCAACCAAATGAGCTTACAGCAACCTGAACTTAACTGGTATTTACGTGCTCAAATTGACCAACTCTTCCCGATGCAAGCACAAGAGCTGACAGTAGATTATCGGATCATTGGGCAACAAGTTTACTTTCATGCCGTTCGCCAATCTGACATTACCTTTTGGCAAAATTTATTACAGGAAACGGGTTACCATCTGGTTGCTATCGATATTGCGCCGATTGCGCTGCGCTATCTTGCAAAATATGCACAATTACCCGATGAGTGCTGGATTGTTTATTATCGCCAAAATGAGTGGCTCTGGTCAGGACCCGTCAGCCAACCTGCAAACTATAACCATATTCAAAATAGTCAATTAACACATATCCATCAAATTCAGCCCTTATTGACCGATAATCCCGATGCACTAGCATTACCAATTTACTGTATTAGCGATCAAGATATTCCAGATGCACAAAATCAATGGGATTTACTGCAAGCTTTTCACCACTACCCCATCAAGTTACCTCATCAATTAGGAAGTTTTGTGATTGCGGCCGGACTCGCATTACGCCATGGGGACCGTTGATATGCACCAAGTTAATTTTCTCCCTTGGCGCATGAATCAACTCATTCATCAACGCCGCTATTTTTTTATCATCATCTTCACGAGCTGCATGACAACTGCCACTATTTTTGGTTATTTAGTGGGTTTGCTTCTGCTAGATATTTCACAAAACCACTATCGCCTTGCTGCTCATCAGCAACATCAACAACGCACTGAGCAGCTAAAAATACAGTTACAAACACAGCAACAACAATTAGAAAAGCTCACTCTTCGGCAAATCCAACGTCGAACTTATACTCAACACAATCAACCTCTACTTGATTTATTAACCTCACTGTCCAATTTAACGCCCCCTAAAAGCTGGTTATCTTCCTTCCAGCTACAAGCGGGACATCTAGAAGTCAACGCACTCAGTTATCGTTTTGAAGATCTTAATGTACTTTTGGCTCAATTTAGCCAAACGCCACAGGTTAGCAATGTGCAGCTACGCAAACTACGGCGAGTTGATACCCTACATCAGTTACATTTAATCGCTGATTATCAAGGGGTTTCGAATGAATAGCAGTCTGGATAAGCAGAAAGATCAGCACGTTGAATATGGGCGCTTTTGGTATCGACCACGGTGGCAGCAGTATCTTGTACTGCCTTTGACTCTGGCTACACTGCTTGCTAGCGGCTATATTTTTATTTGGAAAGATAAGCAAAATCAATTAGCAAACTTACGGCAAGATAATGTCGTTTTCGCACATAAAAACCAAGAAAGTAGCCAGTTTTTCGCCCAAAATCCGACACGCTTTTGGATAGAACAAGAAATGGCTTCATTGGATTTCGATGAAGAAACCATTCCCGACTCCCAATACCTCGTTCTTCATTTACAACGGCTAGTTTCTCACGCTAACGTGATTTTAAATCAGCTTCAGCCAACGGATCCAACGAATTCTCATTACCAACTTGAGATCCAAGGAAAATTTAAGGATCTCCTTGAATTCATGCGCTCACTCATGATCTTTCTACCTCAGCCGCACTGGCAATTCTCTAACGTTATCTTCACCACGAAAAACCAGATACTCACAGCCCATTTATCTCTCTCATTTATCAAGGATGAACAACAGCACAATGAGCAACACTAATTTTTTCACTATTCTGTTAACGCTATGCATAACACTTTCGGGATATGCTCAATCCCCCCGAGATCCCTTTGAGCCAATCCTGCCGACATTGGAAGATACGCAACTTTTAGATGCCATCATCCCACCTAAAGCAGAGATCACACTGACAGAAAAAATATTTCCGCTCGTCTCTATCGATGCCAACAGCACTTACCAACAAATTACTCAGCCAAATATGCACCTACTTTCAAGTAACGGTAAGGCTCATGTCGATACCATCACCAACAGTTTAATCATCACGGATACCCAAGAACGCTTCGCATTAATTGAAACATGGCTAACGCAAAAAGATATTCCCCAGCAACAAGTGCAAATCACGGCTCACATAATTAGTAGCTCACGTACAGCCTTGCAAGCACTGGGGTTAGAGTGGGGAGTCCACAATGATTCAGCAACAGATGGGCATCATAGTCGTTATAACCGATACAGTAGCCAGTCGGGGCAAATGGCGTTAAATGTTTTACGACTTGGAGAGGGATTACTCGAAATGAAGCTCAATGCCTTAGAAAAAGAGAATTTACTGTCTATTATTGCGAGCCCACGCTTAGTTGCCTCCCATAAGAATCCCGCAAGCATTCAACAAGGGAGCGAAATTCCTTATGTCACCACTTCAGAGAAAAAAAGCCACGTACAATTTAAAGATGCGGTATTGGGTATGGAAGTGACACCAACAATTTCTCGTAATGACAACGTCGAAATGGTATTAAAAATCAGCCATAACTCCCCAGATACTGCCTTAACAACCAATCCTAATCAGCATTTAGCCATTAATAAGCAAGAGATAGCAACCTCAGTCACCATCAAAAATAACAACACATTAATTCTTGGCGGTATTTTTCAGCAAAAGCAGGAAAAAACAGATTCAGGGGTCCCTTTTCTGTCACAAATCCCATTATTAGGAAACTTATTTATCAATAAGACACAACATGTTGATAAACGTGTTTTAGTGGTATTTATTACACCAAAACTTATTAATATTTAGCGTAAAAAATAACACTCATACATTCAATTAGTTGAATGTTCAAAGCATCAAAGTGCCGTGAAATTATTACTTTTTGTGCCATAAACCTACCGGATAAATTTGACGCTGAGGTCGTTTTAGCATACAAGGTTATCCATTGAGTGTTCTAACTATCGGTAGATGAAAGAACAAACTATCAGCCGCTTATAAAATAGCTACATAAATTTTACTTTATAATTAACAAGTTAGATTGTTTTTACGGACTAATCGACCTGTTAATAAGCTCACTAAACAGTGCATAATGTAATGTAGACGGCTCAAATATATAGAAACCCGCAACGAAGAATATGGCACTTTGTTTTCTAAGTGCCATATTTATATAGTTGCAATTCAGGTTGATGTATTGAGATAATTTTCTTATCTGATCTCACATCATCACTTATGAGGTTTCAGTTTAGGTCCCGCCGCTAATTCGATTGGCGGGGCGGGTGATCATTAACGAATAATCGTAGTAATACCAAAAAACATGGCAGAGAAACGCAATATCTTTCTGGTTGGACCAATGGGAGCCGGAAAAAGCACTATTGGTCGTCAGTTAGCTCAACAGCTTAATATGGAGTTTTTTGACTCCGATCACGAGATTGAAAAACGCACTGGCGCAGATGTAGGTTGGGTATTCGACCTAGAAGGTGAAGAAGGCTTTCGCGATCGCGAAGAAAAAGTCATCAATGAACTCACCGAAAAACAAGGCATTGTCTTAGCGACAGGTGGTGGCTCTGTTAAATCCAAAGAGACACGTAACCGCTTGTCTGCTCGTGGGGTTGTCGTGTATCTCGAAACCACCATTGAGAAGCAATTATCCCGCACGCAGCGCGATAAAAAACGTCCTCTATTACAAGTGGATGAACCTGCTCGCGAAGTTTTAGAGAAATTAGCTGATGAACGCAATCCTATGTATGAAGAAATAGCAGATATTACTATTCATACAGATGAGCAAAGCGCCAAAGTTGTTGCTAACCAAATCATTGAACTGTTAGAAAAAAACTAATTTTTATACATCAAAAGTCATGAATTCAAGGTAAAGCAAGATGGAAAAAGTCACTGTTACGCTGGATGAACGCAGTTATCCAATCAATATTGCACCCAGTTTATATCAACAGCAGGATGCATTTTGGCCACTAACTGCAGGCCAGCGAGCAATGATAGTGACGAACGAAACCCTCGCCCCACTTTATCTGCATAAGATCCAAACTGTTCTTGAAGTCTCAGGCGTAAAAGTTGATTCCATCATCCTGCCTGATGGCGAACAGTATAAATCTTTATTCATCATGAATGATGTTTTTACCGCATTACTCGAAAAGCACCATAACCGAGATACAACCCTCATCGCCTTAGGTGGGGGAGTTATCGGTGACTTAACTGGATTTGCAGCAGCGAGCTATCAACGAGGCGTACGTTTTATTCAAGTGCCTACAACATTACTTTCCCAAGTAGACTCTTCGGTGGGTGGAAAAACAGCTGTTAACCATCCGTTAGGGAAAAATATGATCGGGGCATTTTACCAGCCGGCTTCCGTGGTCATTGACCTTGATTGTTTAAAAACCTTACCTAAGCGTGAGCTCTCTTCAGGTCTAGCTGAAGTTATCAAATACGGCATCATTCTTGATGGTGAGTTTTTTAGCTGGCTCGAAGAAAACATTGATGCGTTAATGGCGCTGGATAACCAAGCCATGGCGTACTGCATTCGCCGTTGTTGTGAATTGAAAGCACAAGTTGTTGCCGCCGATGAAAAAGAAACTAGTGGGCTGCGAGCATTATTGAATTTAGGGCACACATTTGGTCATGCGATTGAAGCCGAAATGGGCTACGGCGTATGGCTTCATGGTGAAGCTGTTGCCGCAGGGATGGTCATGGCCGCGAAAACCGCTGAACTTATCGGTCAATTTACGCCAGAGCAAACTGGTCGTGTCATCGCCCTGTTAAAACGCGCAGAACTTCCAGTCACCGGACCAGCAAAAATGCAGCCCGATGACTATTTACCTCACATGATGCGAGATAAAAAAGTCATGGGAGGCAAATTGCATCTTATCCTTCCAACCACAATTGGTCATTCAGAAATGCGTTCCGATGTGGATGCCTCAACGGTTACTGCCGCCATTTCGGCTTGCATACCATAAAAATCACCGAACTAAGTAAAAAGCATTAATTAGCTCCTGAATATTTTCAGGGGTTTTAAAATGTTACTGGCAGATATCCACTAAAGCCGTTAAATTATAACGCTATGCCTAGCACCTATAACGAATCACAAACAAGATAGTCGCAGTCTCATTGAAATTGGAATGAAATTGCTAAACAATCTATTCTTTAAATGTGAGCAGAAGCAACTGCTTAGTCGTGAACAGGTCGTAATGATAAGAGACATTTTATCTCTACTACAGGCGAACTAATTTCGGGAGAGGAAAATGGACGAATTTAAACCAGATAATCAGCCTCAAGTGCAAAATGATTTAAGGCCTGATACATCAGATAGACCAACCGGACGCTCGCGCCCTGCTGCTGCGGCTAAGCCAAAAATCGCGTTATCACGTCAACACATCATGATTGGTGTAGGCGTTTTAGTGCTATTGCTGCTGATAATTGCCATCAGTTCTGCATTGAAAGCACCAACAGAACACGAGAAATTACAAACAGATAGTGCTAACCAACGTAATATTGATTTATCAGGTTCTTCATCACTAACGAATTCAAATACCCAAACTCCAACGCAACCACAAACAGGTCAAGCGCAAGAGTTAAATGGTCAGCAAATCAACCCAATGCCAACGCAAGCCGACACTCAGACACAACAAAATGGTCTTGGTGAGCGTATTGAAATTCCTGGTGATGTTGCCGATGCTCTCAGTCAAGGTCAAAGCCTGCCATCTGACGGCACTACCACGCCACCACAAAACGTGACTCCATTGACGCAACCGCAAGTTAAACCTGTGGAAAAACAGCCAACAGTGAAACCTGTCACACCAGAAAAAACTCAGCCTAAAACGACTAAGCCGGTTGAACAAAAACAGCCTGCCCAGCCAAAAACAACCACGAAATCGACGACTAGCACAAGCTCAAATAGTCATGCAGCTGCACCATCTGGTAGCTATACATTACAATTAAGTAGCGCAAGTCGTTCAGATACACTGGAAGCTTTCGCAAAAGAGAATAAACTTGCTAACTATCAAGTGTATAAAACCATTCGTAATGGACAAACTTGGTATGTTTTAATCCACGGAAACTACAGCTCAGTGAACGAAGCAAAAAATGCAATTGCGACCTTACCTGCCGCAGTGCAAGCGAAGAAACCGTGGGTGCGTAATATGAAACAAGTTAAACAGGATCAAAAATAACAACGTTTTTCCCCGGGCGCATTATGTTGTCCTGAAAGAGCCGCCAAGTGGCGGCTCTAAACGATTGTAATAATAAGACGGCATGAAAAAGAAACGCGCTTTTTTAAAATGGGCTGGGGGTAAATACCCTCTTGTGGATGAGATCAAAAAACACCTTCCACAAGGTAATTGCTTAATAGAACCTTTTGTTGGTGCAGGATCGGTGTTTTTAAATACTAACTACGATTCATATGTACTGGCAGACATAAACAGTGATCTCATCAACCTCTACAATACGGTTAAATATCGCTCTGAGGCTTTTATTGAAGAAGCTCAGCGGCTGTTCACACCTGAATTTAATACTTCAGAACAGTATTATTTAATGCGTAAAACATTTAACCAATCAGATGACCCTGCTAAACGCAGTATTCTCTTTTTGTATCTTAATCGCCATTGTTATAACGGACTATGCCGTTACAACTTACGAGGGGAATTCAATGTCCCTTTTGGGCGCTATAAAAAACCGTATTTTCCAAAAGACGAGCTCTTGTGGTTTGCAGAAAAAGCCCAGAAAGCCACGTTTGTAACACAGTCTTACAGCAAAACATTACTCGACGCCCCAATGGGCTCAGTGATTTACTGTGATCCGCCTTACGCTCCGCTATCTGAAACTGCGAATTTTACGGCATATCACACCAACTCATTTAGTGCTCAAGAACAACAAAATCTCGCTTTGTTAGCACATAAGCTATCATCTGAGCGCGAGATCCCAGTTCTTATCTCAAATCATGAGACCCCGATGACCCGAGAGTGGTATCATCAGGCACAATTACATATCGTGAAAGTACGTCGCACCATTAGTAGAAATATTTTGAACCGTGCCAAAGTCAACGAGCTTTTGGCTTTATATGCGGGAGCATCTAAAAAATAATAGGTGCTGTCAGATAACGACGAATAATCGGAGACAATTATGAAAGATTTTCTCATTGCCCCATCTATTTTATCTGCTGACTTTGCACGTTTAGGCGAAGATACCGCCAAAGTTCTTGCTGCAGGCGCAGACATTATCCATTTTGATGTCATGGATAACCACTACGTGCCGAACCTCACGTTCGGTGCGCCAATCTGCAAAGCGCTACGCAATTACGGTATCACCGCGCCAATTGATGTTCATTTAATGGTTAAACCTGTCGACCGTATCATCCCTGACTTTGCAAAAGCGGGAGCAACTCACATTAGCTTCCACCCAGAAGCCAGCGAACACATCGATAGAACGCTACAACTCATCAAAGAGAATGGTTGCACCGCAGGTCTGGTATTTAACCCAGCAACCCCGCTAAGCTATCTGGATTATGTGATGGATAAAGTCGATATGATCCTACTGATGTCGGTTAACCCAGGATTTGGTGGTCAATCTTTTATTCCACAAACCCTGAACAAATTGCGCCAAGTTCGTAAACTAATTGATGAAAGTGGTTATGATATTCGCTTAGAGGTCGATGGTGGTGTGAAGGTGAATAACATTGCAGAAATTGCCGCAGCAGGTGCAGACACCTTCGTTGCTGGCTCCGCAATTTTTGACCAGTCCGATTATAAAAAAGTCATCGATGAAATGCGCCAAGAATTAAAAAAGGTATCTCAATGACACATGCGGTTTTAGAAAGTATTAAAGCAATTGCGTTTGATTTAGATGGCACCCTCGTTGATAGCGCCGGCGGTTTAGCGGACGCCATCGATAAAACGCTGGAAGAACTTAACCTGCCACCAGCAGGTAAAGAGCGCGTCTCCATCTGGGTAGGCAACGGCGCCGATATGCTCGTCGAGCGCGCGCTAAAATGGGCGGGAATGACGGTTACTCCAGAGCGACAAAAGCAAGCTCGTATACGCTTCGATGAACACTATGCAACAACCGTTAATACCGGCAGCCAGCTGTTTCCTGAAGTCAAAGAGACCCTCGAAACGATTGCAAAATACAATATGCCAATGGCCATTGTGACCAACAAACCGACCCCGTTTGTGGCGCCACTATTAGAAAAATTGGGTATTGATAGCTACTTTTCATTAGTGCTTGGTGGTGACGATGTTGTGAAAACTAAACCACACCCAGCGCCACTCTATTTAACAATGGGTCAGTTCGGTTTACGCAAAGAAGAATTGCTTTTTGTCGGCGATTCCCGTAATGATATTATCGCAGCCCACAATGCTGGCTGCCCAAGCGTAGGGCTAACCTACGGCTACAACTATGGTGAATCAATCGCAATTACCGAGCCCGACTACGTGTTAAGCCACTTTTCTGAGCTACTTTCCGTTATTGATTTAGCAAAATAAAATCCCCAATAATTCGAGCTACCCATTCACTACGTCGCTCGAAACCTAAAAGGGTATAAAAAAATACTACAAGGACATACAAAGAAATGAGTACACCCACTGAGAAATCTAAACAACCCCATAAACCTATTGTATTCAGCGGCGCACAGCCTTCCGGTGAATTAACCATCGGTAACTACATGGGTGCGTTACGTCAGTGGGTTAAGATGCAAGATGATTTTGACTGCATTTACTGTATCGTTGACCAGCACGCCATTACCGTTCGCCAAGACCCAACTGAACTGCGTAAAAGAACTCTCGATACATTAGCGCTCTACTTAGCTTGTGGTATTGATCCGAAGAAAAGCACCATTTTCGTTCAATCTCATGTACCACAACACGCACAATTAAGCTGGGCATTAAACTGCTACACCTATTTCGGCGAACTCAGCCGTATGACCCAGTTCAAAGACAAATCTGCTCGCCACTCAGAAAACATCAACGCGGGTCTGTTTGACTACCCAGTTCTGATGGCCGCCGATATTCTGGTTTATCAAACTAACCAAGTTCCTGTCGGTATTGACCAGAAACAGCACCTTGAACTGAGCCGCGATATTGCTCAACGCTTCAATGCAATTTACGGTGATATTTTCACCGTACCAGAGCCATTTATCCCAACCGATGGCGGTGCTCGTGTAATGGCATTACAAGAGCCAACGAAGAAGATGTCTAAGTCTGATGACAACCGTAATAACGTCATTGCACTGTTAGAAGATCCGAAATCGGTAGTGAAGAAAATTAAACGTGCCATGACTGACTCTGAAGAGCCACCACGTATTTGCTACGATGTTGAAAATAAAGCAGGGGTTTCTAACCTATTAGACATCCTTGCAGGTGTGACAGGCAAAAGTGTGAAAACACTGGAAGCTGAGTTTGAAGGTCAAATGTACGGTCATCTGAAAGGCGCTGTTGCTGAAGCAGTTTCTGACATGCTAACGAACTTACAAGCGCGCTACCATGAGTTCCGTAACAACGAAGCGTTACTGAACCAAATTATGGATGAAGGTGCTACCAAAGCGGCAGCTCGCGCCCAAGAAACCTTAGATAAGGTTTACGATGCAATCGGCTTTGTAAAACGTCCACAGCTGTAATCGTACATCGCTATTCAATAGCAAAAAGCCAATTAACTCACTCACGGTTAATTGGCTTTTATTTTATCTGTAGTCCACTTACTTCGCAGTGTACAACTTACCGTCTTTAATCAGCCCCTGCTTTAATAGCTCGCCATCCTGTCCGCGCTCTTCAAAAACACCTTCCGCGACCCCATTCACAAAACTCGTTTTAAGATGCAGATTATTTTTCGGTGTATCGTAGTAGGATTTATAATCGCCGTTTAGCCTGTCATTGCTATATCCCATCTCAGTATCTAAATTCCCATTAGGATGGTAAGACTTAATGACGCCATCTACTTTGCAATCTTTTATCGGAATAAACATTTTTGGCTGACCGTTTTTATAATAAACCGTAATGCTCTTATCTAAGCAGTTGTTTTTCACCCACGATTTAAACTGAATGACACCATTTCCATAACGTTCGATATAGTCCCCGTCCGGCGCCCCTTCAGGAATGTTCAGCTCTGGCATTCTCAAGCTTTCTAGCTCTTTAAACTCTTCTAACTGGATGCCATTGTTATCATACAGAGGTGCGGATTGAGAAAGGCATCCAGATAACATAAAGGCAACAGAAAATGCCATAGCGATATTAATAGTTTTCATAACAATCCTTTTAACGGAATCACGGGTTCACACGGAGACATCATACCTATTTAGTATTCCTGATCGTTCATGTTTAAGATGAATAAATGAAGAGGAACGCTCCGATTTTGGCTAATCCGAAGCATACTAGAAACCCACATTCAACTCACTTATCAATGCTTTGATTGTTCTATTTTCAGAACAATCAAACCTATTTTTGCCTCTACTCACCCTGCTTTAGCTCTTCTATTATTAGTTCATCGAAATGATGAGTTCATAGAGCTGATCAGTTTATAAAACCAGTTTGGAGTCACACCATGAAAAAGATTATTGGTATTTATCAATCCCCACGTAGCCACTGGGTTGGTGATGGTTTCCCTGTTCGCTCGATGTTTAGCTACAACAATCACGGGAAATACTTGAACCCATTTTTACTGTTGGATAGAGCGGGTCCGCACCCATTCCCTGCATCTGAAGGGGATAATCGTGGTGTTGGCGAGCATCCGCATAAAGGCTTTGAAACCGTCACCATCGTATATGACGGCGAAGTCGCTCACCACGACTCTACGGGTGAAGGTGGCGTGATTGGTCCAGGCGATGTGCAATGGATGACCGCTGCATCAGGAATACTTCATCAAGAATATCAGTCTGATAACTTTATGAAAAATGGCGGAACCTTAGATATGGTGCAACTGTGGGTCAATTTACCCGCTAAAGATAAACTTGCCGCACCGGGATACCAGTTATTGGCGAGCGATACCATTCCAACCATTAGCCTCGCAAATGAAGCAGGTACGTTACGAGTCATTGCCGGTGATTATTTAGGAAACACGGGTGCCGCACGCACATTTACCGCCCTTGATGTGTGGGATCTGCGTTTGAATAAAGGCAAGGTCATAGGATTACCGACTAAATCAGGTCGCAACGTTGGATTGGTCATGCTCAAAGGCAGTCTCTTTGTGGATGGGCATACCGCATTGAATGAAGGCGAATTGATGATTTTGGATGCTACAGATAGCAATGTGCTGTTAGAAGCCACTACCGATGAGGCTTTAGTGCTGCTGCTCAGCGGTGATTCTATCGATGAGCCAGTGGTGGGTTATGGTCCATTTGTCATGAATACTAGCCAAGAAATCAATGAAGCAATTAATGATTTCAATAGTGGTAAGTTTGGGCGCATCCCGAATGCCAGCTAGTCATAATGTCCTCTGAATTTTCAGAGGACATTATTTTTCTCCTGCCACCCTATTTTCCGCTAAATACGTTAAAAATAGCTGTACTGCGGGTAACAGCCCTTTACGCGATGGGTATATGGCATGAATAATATCTTCAGGAAACTGCCAATGAGGCAGCACCTCAACCAGCTCCCCACTTTTTAACTCTTTTTCAACCACGCCCTGTGGCAAACGAGCAATACCTAACCCTTTTACTGCTGCCCGGTACAATGTCAAAATATCGGTCGTTGCCAATTTTGGGGTCACATGAACCGTCACACTAAGATCATCGCTGTTTTTCAATGAAAGAGTATAACGCTGGGAATGCTCAGTATTGGCAAGAATAGGATAATCCACCAGCTGCTCTGGCGTTGAAGGGTAACCTTTTTCGTTAAATAAGCTTGGGTTTGCAACTAAAATTCGCCGAGAATACCCCAGCACTTTCATCATCAACCCTGAATCATCAAGAGGGAGCGAACGTACTCGCAGCGCTAAATCCAGCCCTTCACTAATGACATCAACAGGACGATTTACCGCGAGAATTTGTACATCGATATCTGGGTATTTTGCCATAAAATCAATTAATGCATCTTGCAAATATACCTGTAATAAAGTCACTGGACAGGAGAGTTTTATCGTCCCTTTTGGGTGAGTTTGAACTGAACAGATCAGCTCGTGAGCAATATCCGCTTCTTCCACCACATTCTTACATTGCTGATAAAAAACCTGTCCAATTTCAGTTACATGAAATTGCCGAGTTGAGCGGTAAATCAAAGAGACATTTAGTTTTTGTTCTAAGTCTGCAATACGGCGGCTCAACTTGGATTTTGGAATGCCTAACGCTGCACCCGCCTGAGAAAAACCACCATATTCAACAACTTTAACAAAATAGTAGAGGTCATTTAAATCGTACTGCATGCGTTTTCCTCCATTCGAATCATGGCGGGTAAATAATCAGTGACGTCGACCAAATAACCGATGGCTGAATTCTTCAATCTTATGATGCTCTAAGCGATTTTGCATCGTAAGGCTCCAGCTCGCCGATAGCCCCGCAGCTGAGAGTAACCGCTGATACAGTTCTTCGTCATACGGTGCATGGAACGCAATCATGATGGCTTCTTGCAGAGAAACATCACTATTACGGCTAAGGAGCCTCAGAGGCGTCTCTGCGCTTACACTGCCACCTTTGATTACACGATACAACCAGCCACAGCGACCTTCGTCTTGCATGACCGGAGCAAAGTTTTCCACTCCCGTTAATCCATTTAGTTTATAGCAAGGGGAACGGGGTTGAGTGATTTGAATACGTGCATCACCCCAAGCATAGATATCACCGATAAAAACATTTTCTTCGGTCATTCCCTGAGTGGATAAGTTTTCACCAAAAGCAGAAGGAAGGAATAAATCCTCTAATTGCGGGTATCGCTGTCGCCAAAATTCATAATGTTCTTGCGGGTAATGGCATAGCGCTCTATCAGGTCCACCGTGAAAACGCGTTTCTGCTTGTTCATCCCCTTCAATTCCTAAACTATTTAAAGTTAATACCCCATCCGCAGCTCGCTTATGAATAGCACTCACACCACAATGGGCAGTGCTTTGAATGGTACCAATAAAAACTTGAGGATGTATCTGCACGGTTTGGCTCCCTAATGAACCCATCTGAACGAGTTTTCATCATAAAGAATGACCATAGAGATAACAACGTTATCCCCGAGACAAAAACAAAAAACGCGGCTCCGAAGAACCGCGTTAAGCGAAAATTTGATTAATCAAAAATCTTATTTGGTTTTTTCTGCGAAGCGTTTTGCTGCTTCATCCCAGTTCACAACTGACCAGAATGCCTTGATGTAATCTGGACGGCGGTTTTGATATTTCAGGTAATAAGCATGTTCCCAAACATCTAAACCAAGGATTGGATAGCCCGAAGCGCCAGAGATAGCTTCACCCATCAATGGGTTATCTTGGTTTGCAGTGGAGACCACCGCCAACTTACCATCATCTTTTAATACCAGCCATGCCCAACCAGAACCAAAACGGGAAGCCGCTGCTTTTTCAAAAAGGTCTTTAAACGCATCAACGCTGCCAAAATCACGCTCAATCGCGACTTTCAACTCGCCATTCAGTTCTGTGCCTAGTTTTAAGCCTTTCCAGAACAGGCTATGGTTTGAGTGTCCGCCCGCGTTGTTACGTACGAAAGTACGTTGATCGGCAGGAATTTGGTCTAATTTTTGAATTAATACATCGATATCTAGACCTGCAAGCTCAGGTAATTTTTCTAATGCTGTGTTGGTGTTATTCACGTAGGTTTGGTGGTGCTTGGTGTGATGGATTTCCATGGTTTGTTTATCAAAATGAGGTTCCAGCGCATCATAAGCATAAGGTAAAGCAGGTAATGTGTAACTCATATTGTTAGCCTCCAGTGACTTCTTTTCTATCTCACAGACTGAATTAGGATTTCAGTAACTGCGTGTTTGTAACCACGCAACCATTATAGTTATTTTAGTGTTAATGAAAATCATTATCATATCCATGTGAATTCTGTGGATTTTTCCATCGGCTATCATCACGAGTTTATTCAGTAACTAATACCACTATAGTTCGTCTTTGTTTTTCTTTAATTCCAATGTTAGTTATATTTTTGAATTTTTATTTCAATCATGGATTTAGCATCAAATGATCATACTGCAAATCCCATTACTATTAATACGTGATCTTCCGCGCAAAAGAAAAACAAAATAACCCGCCATACTTCAGTTAACCGATTTTTGACATACTATTAACATCTGCAAGGAGATAATAATATGACACAAATAACTAAACATCCCGTTCCTGCTAATATTGCTAAAAATGCCCTGATAAACGAACAACAGTATAACGATGAGTACCAACGCTCGATTCAAGACCCCGAAGGATTTTGGGGCGAAAAAGGGAAAATCGTTGATTGGATTAAACCTTACACTCGGGTGAAAAATACTTCATTCGATCCCGGACACGTGAACATTCGCTGGTTTGAAGATGGCACCCTAAACCTGAGTGCCAACTGCTTAGATCGTCACCTCGCCACTCGAGGAGATCAAACTGCTATCATCTGGGAAGGCGATGACCCAACCCAATCAAAAAATATCACTTACCGTGAACTGCACCATGATGTGTGCCAATTCGCAAACGTCCTGAAGAAGCAAGGTATCCGTAAAGGTGATGTCGTCGCTATCTATATGCCAATGGTGGTTGAAGCAGCGGTAGCAATGCTGGCGTGTGCACGTATTGGTGCTATCCATACTGTCATCTTTGCTGGGTTCTCACCTGAAGCTGTTTCTGGGCGTGTTATTGACTGTAAAGCTAAGCTTATCATCACCTCCGATGAAGGCTTGCGTGCCGGTCGAGCCATTCCGTTGAAAAAGAATGTTGATGACGCATTGCAAAATCCACAAGTGACTACGGTCGCCAATGTGATTGTTTATCGCCGTACAGGTAATGCACCAAGCTGGGTTGAAGGTCGTGACCTTTGGTGGCACGACGTTATCCAAGGTGTCAGCGCGGATTGCCCACCGGAAGAGATCAATGCAGAAGATCCGCTGTTTATTCTCTACACTTCCGGCTCAACTGGTAAACCTAAAGGGGTTCTCCATACTACGGGCGGTTATCTGGTCTATGCCACGCTGACATTCAAATACACCTTTGATTATCATGAAAATGAAGTCTACTGGTGTACGGCGGATGTGGGCTGGGTTACGGGTCATAGCTATCTGCTTTATGGACCGCTATCCAATGGTGCAAAAACCTTAATGTTTGAAGGTGTGCCAAACTATCCGGCAGTTAACCGTATGGCACAAGTCGTTGATAAACACCAAGTCAATATTCTTTATACCGCACCAACCGCTATCCGTGCACTGATGGCTGAAGGTGATAAAGCGATTGAAGGTACTCAACGTGATTCTTTACGGATTTTAGGATCGGTCGGTGAGCCTATTAACCCAGAAGCGTGGGAATGGTTCTACAAGAAAATGGGGAACAGCCGTTGCCCTGTTGTGGATACATGGTGGCAAACAGAAACAGGCGGCTTCATGATTACGCCTCTGCCGGGGGCAACTATGTTGAAACCAGGTTCTGCAACACTACCATTCTTTGGTGTTCGTCCTGCATTGGTAGATAACCTTGGTGAGCCTATCGAGGGTGCAACCGAAGGTAACTTAGTCATCGTAGACTCATGGCCAGGTCAAGCACGAACTCTGTTTGGTGATCATGAGCGTTTCGAGCAAACTTATTTCTCCACGTTTAAAGGCATGTACTTTAGTGGTGATGGTGCGCGTCGTGATGAAGATGGCTATTACTGGATCACGGGTCGTGTTGATGACGTACTCAATATCTCAGGTCACCGATTAGGGACAGCGGAAATTGAATCAGCTCTCGTTTCACATCCGAAAGTTGCTGAAGCTGCAGTGGTAGGTATTCCTCACAGTATCAAAGGTCAGGCGATCTACGCCTATGTAACCTTGATCTCTGGCGAAGAACCATCCCCAGAGTTGTACACTGAAGTGCGTAATTGGGTTCGTAAAGAAATTGGTCCGATTGCCACACCAGACGTTTTACATTGGACAGATTCTTTACCGAAAACGCGTTCCGGTAAGATCATGCGCCGTATCCTACGAAAAATTGCATCAGGTGATACCAGTAATTTTGGAGATACTTCCACACTGGCAGATCCAGGTGTTGTCGAAAAACTGCTCGAAGAAAAACAGTCAATGAGTATCTCGTAGCTATATAAATAGTTGTGTAGATAGCTCATGGCACTACAGGTCGCCTACGGGCGACCTAAAATCAATACTCAGCATCACTCAATCAGCAGAAATAGAGTCTGACCGAATACCCAGTTAATTCCTTGGGTAGCCATGTGTCGCTCTAAAATCCGCCTTTTGAGCTATCAGAGTATGCCAATAATACAATAACAGAGGAGAACTCTGATGAATGCTACTGCTTACGAAAAGGTCGAGGCGAACCCTCTCTTTCAAGAATTAGTGAGAAAACGTAGTCGCTTTTCATGGTTGTTATCTGCAATAACGTTAGTTCTGTATGTTGGTTTTATCTTTCTTATCGCGTTTGATCCAAGCTGGCTAGGTACCCCAATTGCTGAAGGTTCCTACATCACCCGCGGTATTCCTGTGGGTGTTGGGCTGATTGTAATCTCGTTTATCTTAACGGGTTTGTATGTCATCCGTGCTAACAGTGAATTTGACCGCTTAACCGCCGAAATCTTAAAAGAGGTAGAAAAATGAAAGTCTTGCTCTCGCTTATTCTGTTTTTCACCTCATCAATGGCGCTCGCTGATGCCCTGACAGGCAATGTTGAGCGTCAACCTGTCAATATTCAAGCAATCGTGATGTTCTTACTGTTTGTTGGCTTTACGCTCTACATCACTTACTGGGCTTCAAAAAGAACTCGCTCTCGCTCTGATTACTATACCGCTGGCGGAAAAATTACAGGTTTCCAAAATGGAATGGCGATTGCGGGTGACTTTATGTCCGCAGCCTCATTCTTGGGGATCTCCGCACTGGTTTATACTTCAGGATACGATGGGCTTATCTACTCCATCGGTTTTTTAATTGGCTGGCCAATTATTCTGTTCTTAATTGCCGAGCGCTTACGAAATTTAGGTCGCTATACTTTCGCGGATGTGGCTTCATATCGATTACAACAAAGACCTATCCGCATTCTGTCTGCAATGGGTTCCTTGGTGGTTGTGGCGCTGTACCTAATCGCTCAGATGGTTGGGGCAGGAAAGCTGATTGAGTTATTATTTGGGCTTAACTACCACATTGCTGTCGTGATTGTTGGGATATTGATGGTGCTGTATGTGCTATTCGGCGGGATGCTCGCAACCACATGGGTACAGATAATCAAAGCCATTTTACTGCTAGCAGGTGCAACCTTCATGGCGGTTATGGTCATGAAACATGTCGGCTTCAACTTCAATACGTTATTTAAAGAAGCCGTTGAAGTACATAAAAATGGTATCGCCATTATGAGCCCCGGAGGACTGGTTTCTGACCCAATATCCGCCTTGTCTCTTGGGTTAGCCTTGATGTTCGGTACAGCAGGTTTACCTCACATCATCATGCGCTTCTTCACCGTTAGTGACGCAAAAGAAGCACGCAAGAGCGTATTCTACGCGACTGGATTCATCGGTTACTTCTACATTCTGACATTTATCATCGGTTTCGGGGCTATCGTTCTGGTTAGCTCAAACCCTGACTTTAAAGATGCCGCTGGCGCTTTAATCGGTGGAACCAACATGGCAGCGGTACACCTCGCTGATGCCGTCGGTGGAAACTTCTTCCTTGGGTTTATCTCTGCGGTTGCTTTTGCCACTATTCTCGCGGTTGTTGCTGGTTTAACGTTGGCGGGTGCGTCTGCGGTTTCCCACGACCTGTATGCGATGGCGATTAAAAATGGTAAAGCCGATGAGCGCGATGAATTGCGCGTATCAAAAATTACCGTGGTGATCCTCGGTTTTGTAGCGATTGGGTTAGGGATTTTGTTCGAGAAACAAAATATTGCCTTCATGGTGGGCTTGGCCTTCTCTATCGCGGCAAGCTGTAACTTCCCAATTATCTTGCTATCAATGTATTGGAGCAAGTTAACCACTCGGGGTGCGCTTGCAGGTGGTTGGTTAGGCTTGATTACCGCAGTCGTACTCATGATCTTAGGCCCAACAATCTGGGTGACTATTCTTCATCATGAAAAACCAATTTACCCTTATGAATACCCTGCATTCTTCTCATTAATTGTCGCATTCTTTGCTTCATGGTTATTCTCAGTTACCGACCATTCAGAAAGAGGCAAAATGGAAAGAGCACGTTTCAAAGAGCAGTTTGTACGCTCGCAAATTGGCTTAGGTATCGAGCAAGGAAAATCTCACTAGTTTCTCCTCTGAAAACAAAAAAGCGACTCCAATGAGTCGCTTTTCTTTTGTATAAATCAACTTATTAAATAGCAGCCCGTTTTTCTATTGATAACCAATACTCTATCAAAGAATAAAAATCTTGTGGCTGACTTTGCTTTGCAGACATCAGTTTTTGATATTCAACTTTATCTTTAGGCGTATAGCGGGAAAGTAACTGTTCAAGCGCAGGGCGTTTATCTACAAATTTAATACCGACTTTAAACGTCTTATATAAACCTGTTGCAATCCCAAGACTTAAAGCAACAACAGCGATAATTGCTATCGCGTTATTCTCTAATCCTAGATGGTTTTTTATCATAACTAGCAACGAGAAAGGTACAAAAAACATCACTAAAAGTGAAAGAATGATGGCACCATCTTGCCCATTGTTAAACTCGTTTTCTTGCTGTTTATTGACAGAAATAATCTGCTCTAAAATCTGGCTATTGTGACTTTTCATTTTATTCATATAACCCACCCGTTTGATGAATACTCATCTATGTAGTTACTAGATTTAACAACCTAATATCTTAATTGCTTAAAAATAACCATTTTTAATAGTATAAGAAGAATAAAATGAAACATCAATTTAACAATATTTACCTATTATATTTTACATCGATAAATAACGAAGACTGATCTAAACAAAAAATAAAGTATAAATAACAAGTTGGATGTTCAAATGATAATCAATTAGTTTCAATAAACGATTATTAATTTTAATCAATTATAAGAATAGTGGTTTTTGCTGGTTTTTTTATAGCTGGGATCACAGTGACTTTTCATGATAATGGGCCCCCCCGAAAAATAAGCTGGCTCTCTTCCATTTGAGTGCCCCA
>NZ_JAMPNS010000026.1:0-42549 GCF_028479465.1 Providencia sp. PROV208
GATTAGCTAACGACTTACATAGTCAGCGGTCATTGATAATGAAGAATGCCCCACATGTTGGGGCATTTTTTTATTTTTTAAGTCTGAGTCGATAACTATTCGGACAGATAGCTTTCCATTACCATTCCTCCCGCGCCTTGCGCGACAATTTCATAGGAATCATTCGCGGGATAAATTCTGGGCTTAATATTGGGAAAAATAGAGAGTTTCTGTTCAATGGACTTTTTGGTCATGTCGAAGAAGTGGTTTTTTGGGGTTAGGGTTCCGCCACAAACCACGACATCGGCTTGGGTTATTAACACGGCGTTGGCAATCGCAATCCCATAGTAATAAGCCGCTTCCTCAAGTGCTTCAAGGCACACTTCATCATTCTGAGCGAGAGCTTGGAAAATAGTGTGGTAGTTAATTTCAGCTTCGGATGTGACGAGTTGGTTAATGACTGATGGTTTGCCAAGTCGAAGGTGCTGGATGACGCGTGATTTGATCGCCTGCAAAGAACTGTACTGTTTTAAACAGCCAAATGAGCCGCATTCACAACGCTGCCCATTGATATCAATTGTGATGTGTCCAAAAGCTTGCGCTGTACTAATTGGCGTCGGAGCGTATTGGTTATTGATGATAGTTGAACTACGAATATCAGTATCACAGGTTGTGAATAGGAAACGTTGGCTATTCGCTGAATAACGTAACCGGTATTCTGCAAAAGCCGCAAAACTGATCCCACTCCCTAATAGAACGAAGCATGGAACACGCTGTGTAATATATTGATAAAGCTCTTGGATTCTTTCTTTGTAGTGGGAATAAGGCACTTTATCGCGCTCTAAAATATGGTCGATGGCAATGCCTATCCCCAATATCTTCTGAGTATCCAATTGATGCTCAGCGAGGAGGTCATCAACGTTATCTAGCAAGTGGTTGAGCATATTTTCGGCAGTTTCAAGATGCTCGTACTTGATTTTGACCTTACCAATAATGTCTAGCTTCAGGTTTTGCAGGACAATCGTAGAGTAAATATCACTCATTTCAATACCCACAAGATAACCATCCGCAGGATTCACGCTGTACAGAATCGGTTTGCGTCCCCCCGTCGATTCTCCGAGCTCAGAGGTCGAGATCAATTGGCACTTACTGAGTTCATCAAGCAATCTGGCACAAGTCGCTGGCTTCATGTTGGCGAGGGACGTCAACATTTCCGCCCTGATTGGCCCGTGGTTGAGGATCAGTCGGTACAGCGTTTTGAGTTTTTGCGTTTTGGAATTTTTAGATGTGCGAAATTCATTCAATAAACGGTGTAACAAGTTCTCCCCCTCCTATTTATATTCGTGATGAACCAAGCCATGCTGGCTTTTATCAAGATTAACAGATTCACATGATGAGTACTTTAACAGATATCATGTTTATCAACATTTTCTCAAAATGAGATTAAGATCGCGGTTAGATTTTTCAATTACGTTATTATCCCAATCATATTCATTATTTGATTTGATTGCGGAGCGCATTATGCACAACACCAAAGATATTTTAGAAAGCTTGAGTTTTATCCAATCTCGTACAGACGTAAAACCTACCGTTGGGATCATTTTAGGTTCAGGCTTAGGTCCATTTGCCGATACGTTAGAGAATGCGGTGCATATTCCTTATAGCGAGATCCCTCATTTTGCTAAGTCTGAAGCAGTGGGCCACGCAAACGAGTTAGTGATTGGAACGATTGCGGGCAAAAATGTCGTGGCGATGAAAGGTCGCTTCCATTACTACGAAGGTTTTTCGCTGGATCAAGTAACGTTTCCTGTGCGTTTAATGAAAGCATTGGGCGTTGAAAAATTGATTATCACTAACGCATGCGGTGCCGTGAATACTGAGTTTAACCCAGGCGACCTAATGGTAATTACAGATCATATTAACCTGACAGCGAATAACCCATTAATGGGACCAAATAATCCAGAACTGGGTGTACGTTTCCTTGATGTCAGCGAAGTGTACAACAAAGAGCTGCGTCAAACGATTTTAGATGTCGCGAAGGAGCAAGGCGTATCTCTGCGCCAAGGCGTGTACGCATGGTGGACGGGTCCAACCTATGAAACTCCAGCAGAAATTCGCATGATCAGAACCCTTGGTGCTGATGCGATAGGTATGTCTACAGTGCCTGAAGCACTAGTGGCGCACCATTCTCAGATTAAAACGGTGGGTATTTCCTGCCTGACGAACATGGCATGCGGCATTTTAGAACAACCACTGAGCCATGATGAAGTGATTGAGACTGCTGAAAAAGTGAAGGCGACCTTCTTAAAATTAGTGACTGGTGTCATCGAGCGCTTCTAACGTAATTTCAAGTTACTTAATCTCAAATTAATAGAAAGACAGTGCGGGAGCGGTTTTCCTTTAGGGCGTTATCGTCAAGCTGAGAATGTCACCCGCCAAACTTACTTCAAACGGAGCCTAGTATGAATATTAAGTCTCGTTTAAAGGTCATGCTTTTTCTGCAATATTTTGTTTGGGGAAGTTGGCTGGTGACATTGGGTGCCTACATGATGAAAACTCTGAGTTTTTCAGGGGCTGAAGTCGGTATGGTCTATAGCTCTAAAGGGATTGCCGCTATTTTAATGCCCGGCTTAATTGGCATTATTGCGGATAAATATATTCCCGCAAATCGGTTGTACATGATTTGTCATGTGATTTGCGCAGGTTCTCTATTTTATGCCGCGACAGTCACGGATTCTTCCGTCATGTTCTGGGTGATGTTAATCAACGCCATGGCATTTATGCCAACCATTGCGCTGTCTAACACCATCAGCTACTCCTCGTTAAGCCAATATCAGCTAGATTCTGTTGCGAATTTTCCACCAATCCGTGTGTTTGGGACAGTTGGATTTATTGCGGCGATGTGGAGTATCAGCTTATTAAAATTTGAGCTAAGTAGTATGCAGCTGTATGTGGCAGGCTGTTGTTCATTACTGTTAGCGCTGTATTCTTTCACATTACCCAAAATCGCAGTCAATAAGCAGGCGATCACTACAAGCTGGATGAGCAAGCTTGGGTTAGATGCGTTAGTGCTATTTAAAAAGCCGATTATGGCAGTATTTTTCCTGTTTGCGATGTTGTTGGGTGCAGTGCTGCAAATCACCAATACTTTTGGTAGTCCGTTCCTGCATGATTTTGCACGTAACCCACTGTATCAAGACAGTTTAATTGTGCAATATCCATCGATTTTATTATCGGTTTCCCAAATGGCAGAAGTGGCGTTCATTCTAGCCATTCCATTCTTCTTGAAACGATATGGAATTAAAGCCGTCATGTTGCTCAGTATGCTAGCGTGGACATTACGGTTTGGTTTCTTCGCATTTGGCGACCCATCGACGATTGGTTTGATGTTCTTAATCATGTCGATGATTGTGTATGGTTGTGCGTTCGATTTCTTTAATATCTCCGGTTCTATTTTTATTGAGCAGGAAGTTGACCATCGTATGCGTGCCAGTGCTCAAGGTCTGTTTATGACTATGGTCAATGGGGTTGGCGCATACTTTGGCGCGATATTGAGTGGGTTGGTCGTCGATTACTTTAGTGTGGATGGAGTGAAGGATTGGCAATCAATTTGGCTGGTATTCTCGTCTTATACGGTCATTTTAGCGGTGATTTTCTACTTCTCATTTCACTATAAGCATCAGCGAGAAAAACCGTTGCAGGTCGCAAAATCGATCTAACTGTTGAGTTTGATTGAATAAAAAAAGCCAGCGAATATGCTGGCTTTAAGTTGTTCTAAAAATTGATAAATCTATTCACTGATCCAGTGACTCAAATGTACGTAGTGACTGGATTCAGTGGGACCCCATTGGGTACAGATTCAATTGAATACCCCCAAAAAATCGAACAAATAATGTTCACCTTGAGACCCTTGTAAGGGTTCCCTTTGCCACCGCTTTTGTGTTAATACTGGTAGCCATCGACCTGATGGTTGCAGGATATGATATAGACAATATTACCTATAAGTAGCAGGATATAGCAGTTACACTTACTGAATGGTTTATTATGTTATTAAATGACGAAAAAATAGGGAGAGATCAGTTTAAAGGGACGAGCATCAAAGATGCAGTGTTTTCAAACTGTGATTTTTCAGGCGCTGATTTGACGGATACCGAGTTTCTCAATTGTAGGTTCTATGATAGAGATACTCAAAAAGCGTGCCGTTTTAACCGTTCAATTTTAAAAGATGCCAGCTTTAAAAATTGTGATTTATCCATGGTAGATTTTAGGCATTCACAGGCCCTTGGATTAGAAATCCGAGAGTGTCTTGCTCAAGGGGCTGATTTTCGCGGTGTCAGTTTTATGAATTTGATTACGGCGAAAACATGGTTTTGCTCTGCATATATCACAAAATCGAATCTGAGTTATGCGAATTTTTCTGGGGTTATCTTAGAGAAATGTGAGCTGTGGGAGAATCGCTGGCACGAAACAACGGTTATAGGATCAGTTTTTAGGAATTCAGATCTTTCAGGTGGAGAATTTTCTTCATTTAATTGGAGTGATGCAGATTTTACGGGTTGTGATTTAACGAATTCACAGCTTGGGGCTTTAGATATTAGACGAGTGGATTTTAGTGGCGTTAAGTTAAACGAAGATCAAATCTTTCATTTAATAGATAGTCTCGGCATCATCGTTGTAAGTAACAGTTGACGATAGTGTTATCTCGGTGATGGGCCTTAGCGGCACACGCGAATCACGCACTTTTATGCTTCACTCTGCCATATACTGAGAGTAAAAAGCCAGCAAATACAGGGTATCGGCTGGCTTTTTAATGTGCTCTGATTTACTGCAAAGTATTACTCAATGTTTTGAATTTGCTCGCGCATTTGCTCGATCAATACTTTGAGTTCAACAGCAGAGTTAGTGACTTCACTATTAATCGATTTAGACGCGAGGGTATTTGACTCACGGTTAAACTCTTGCATCATGAAATCAAGGCGGCGACCGCTAGCTTCTTTCTTCTTCAGAATATTACGCGTTTCTTTAACGTGAGCTTCCAGTCTGTCTAATTCTTCAGCCACATCGACACGTTGTGCCAATAAAATCAGCTCTTGTTCTAGACGATTGTTTTCTAATTGGATACCCGCTTCGTCTAATTTACTTTGCAGACGTTCACGCTGCCACTGTAGGATTTCTGGCATATGTTGGCGAACTTTGGCAACTTCGACTAAAACGCCATCTAAACGCTGTTCAATGAGACTATGCAGTGCAGCACCTTCGGCTTCACGGCTCTGAATAAAGGCATCGATAGTTTCATCTAAACCCGCCATCAGCTGTTCACTGATAGCATCTAAATCTTGTTCACCCGCAGACATCACGCCAGGCCAACGTAAAATTTCTAATGGGTTAATTTCACCTTCGTGGCTGTAATTTTTCACCCAGTTAGCAGCGCTAATCAGCTGGCGAGCTAAATCTTCATTGAGCAGTAACTCACCACGGTGAGCACCATCTAAGTCAAAACGTAGGTTACATTCGACTTTACCACGGGTTAGACGGGAACGAAGGCGTTCACGGATAACTGGCTCTAAGCTGCGAAATTGCTCGGGTAAACGGATATAGGTTTCTAAATAACGCTGGTTTACGGAACGCAGCTCCCAAGCCGCATTCCCCCATTCACCCTTGATATCACGGCGGGCAAAAGCAGTCATACTACGGATCATAATTCGTTCCTATCATTCATTAAGATAACAGGATTATAGCGCTATGACGGATGACAGGATAGGCATTATCCGATTAACAACGTATAATACGTGCCAATTTGAGTTGATAACGGAGATAACACCATGCGCCCAGCAGGTAGATTAGCAGATCAGATGCGTCCTATAAAAATTACGCGTAATTATACAAAGCACGCAGAAGGCTCTGTTCTTATTGAGTTTGGCGACACGAAGGTGTTATGTAATGCAACGGTTGAGGAAGGCGTTCCGCGTTTTCTAAAAGGTCAGGGGCAAGGTTGGATTACCGCAGAATATGGCATGTTACCTCGTGCAACCAATTCTCGTAATCAACGTGAAGCGGCAAAGGGTAAACAAACAGGTCGTACGATGGAAATTCAACGACTGATCGCGCGTTCATTACGTGCTGCGGTCGACCTGAAAAAACTCGGAGAGTACACCATTACTTTAGACTGTGATGTTATCCAAGCGGATGGTGGTACACGTACTGCATCTATTTCAGGAGCTTGTGTCGCATTAGTCGATGCCCTGAATAATATGGTTGCTCAAGGTAAATTAGCAAAAAGCCCACTGAAATCTATGGTTGCAGCGGTATCGGTTGGTATCGTAGGGCAAGAAGGCTTATGTGATCTTGAGTATGTGGAAGATTCCGCCGCAGAAACCGATATGAACGTGGTGATGATGGAAGATGGTCGCATGATTGAGGTACAAGGTACCGCAGAAGGTGAGCCGTTCAGCCATGAAGAGTTACTCGAACTACTCGCTCTCGCGAAGACGGGGCTAGACACCATTTTCGAAGCTCAGCGAGAAGCGCTGAAATAGATTTATGATTGAATAGGCGGCTGAAAAGTCGCCTTTTTTATGTCCGCTGTTTATTGATTAAGTTGCTTACTGATAAAGATAAACCGTGAAAGTAGTTCTAATAAAAAAGACCAATATTAATTAATGAGGAGAATGACCAATGAAAGCCTATCAGCGCGATTTTATTGAACTTGCCATGAAAAAACAGGTACTAAAATTTGGTGAGTTTACGCTGAAATCAGGTCGTAAAAGCCCCTATTTCTTTAACGCGGGGCTATTTAATACAGGGCGTGACTTGGCTCTTGTGGGTCGTTTTTATGCACAAGCATTAAAAGAGAGTGCGATTGAGTGTGATGTGATTTTTGGTCCCGCTTATAAAGGGATCCCTATTGCAACAACAACGGCAGTGGCGTTAGCAGAACATCACGATATCGATATGCCATATTGTTTTAATCGTAAGGAAGCGAAAGATCATGGGGAAGGCGGCACATTAGTGGGTAGTCCATTACAAGGGCGCGTTGTAGTTGTTGATGATGTTATTACCGCTGGCACGGCAATTCGTGAGTCGATGGAAATTATCAAACAACAAGAAGCCACCTTAAATGGTGTGTTGCTGTGCTTGGATCGTCAAGAAAAAGGAAAAGGGGAAATTTCTGCGGTGCAGGAAGTTGAGCGTGATTATGGGTGTAAAGTGTATTCGATCATCACAATGAGCGATTTAATCACGTATTTAACCGAAAAAGAAGATATGCAACAGCATCTTGCTGCGATGAAAGCGTATCGTGAGCAGTATGGTATTTAATTGAAAAAAAGCCCTCGCCCAATAACGGGCGGGGTGAGTAGTATAAATAAGTGGTTATTGTAGCTGAGCCAAAATTAAAGGCCAGCGAGCTTCAAATTCTACCGTTGGACGGTAACGAAACTCAGAACGCACAAAGCGCGACAGCATACCTTCACAGAAGGCTAATAGTTGAGAAGCTAATAATGATTCGTCATGGATAAAACCATGCCCATCACGGATTTTTTTCTCTTTTAGGACTTGTCGCAGCTGCGATTCTATACGTTCGAATAATTGGTTAATGCGCCCTTGCAGTCTATCTTGCTCGAACATGAGCGCATGCCCTGTCATTATACGCGTTAATCCAGGGTTTTTCTCTGAGAAACCTAAAATTAGCGCTAAAACCAATTTAATTCGGACAAGTGTATCTTTTTCATCCGCTAAAATCAGATTGATGCGTGAAACGAGTGAATCTTCAATAAACTCAATTAGGCTGTCGAACATCTTCATTTTACTTGGAAAATGACGATATAACGCCGCTTCTGAAACACCCACCGCTGCAGCGAGTTTTGCCGTTGTAATACGCTGGCTACCGTCGCTACTTTCTAACATTAACGCAAGAGCCTGTAAAATCTCATCACGTCTGTTACGTTTTTGTATTGTATTCTCTGCCATGTCTGATAAGACCCCTGCTAAAACAGCAAGACAAACTATCCAAAATTTCGCTCTGAGTAAAGTCACCCTCAGAATAAAACAGGTTTAAAATATGTAGAGATTATAACCAAATCTAAACAGCTCACGAGATAAGAAACACCGTAATGATTGTTTTTATTCACAAATATAGGCGTTTTTAGAGCGCCTATATTCGGTATTTCAGCGTGAATTGGTTTGACTTATTGGCGACCAGAGTGACCGAAACCACCTTCACCACGCTCTGTTGCATCAAAATCATCCACAATATTAAATTGTGCCTGAACAACAGGAACGAATACCATTTGTGCCATACGTTCACCTGGTTCAACGGTGAAAGCTTTGTCACTGCGGTTCCATACTGACACCATTAACTGACCTTGGTAGTCTGAGTCGATTAAACCCACTAAATTTCCCAGAACAACACCATGCTTATGACCCAGCCCTGAACGTGGCAGGATCACGGCAGCAAGTTGCTCATCAGCGATATGGATAGCCAAACCCGTTGGGATCAATTCAGTTTGACCTGGCGCTAAATCGATAGGTGCATCAAGGCATGCACGTAAATCTAAACCCGCAGAGCCAGTGGTTGCGTAAGTTGGCAGTGGAAACTCGTTCCCAATACGGGGATCAAGAATTTTCAGATCGATTTTTTTCATAACGTTGAAGTATCTCATCAAGTAAATGGTGGCTTAATTCAATTTTACTACTGTGTGGTAAACGAACATCACCGAAAGCATCAAACAGATGTAATGCGTTGTTATCACTATTAAAACCATTATCTGCTAGGGAAACGTCATTAGCACAAATTAAATCAAGTTGCTTTTGTTGGCGTTTTTGTCGTGCATACTCATCGACATTTTGGGTCTCTGCAGCGAAACCAACCACATAAGGTCGATTTTGCGTTAACTTCCCGACACTCGCCACAATATCAGGATTTTTTACAAGGGTAATGGAGACTTCATCACCTTGTTTTTTAATTTTATTTTCAGCAACGGTTTTGGCGCGGTAATCGGCTACGGCCGCACAGCCAATAAAGATATCTTGCTGATGAATCGATTGGTGCACTTGCTCATACATCTCAAGGGCACTGATAACATTAACTCGATTTACACCATTTGGTGTTGCAAGGTTAACGGGGCCTGCAACCAGAGTGACGTTCGCTCCGCGAGCACTTGCCGCTTGTGCGATGGCAAAACCCATTTTTCCAGAGCTATGGTTACTAATAAAACGCACAGGATCTAAATCTTCACGGGTTGGACCTGCCGTGATCATGATTGAAATCCCTTGTAGATCTAAATGTGGCTGGAAATACTGACTTGCTAATTTCACAATAGCGAGTGGGTCTATCATGCGCCCAGGACCTACATCACCACATGCTTGGCTACCTTCGTCGGGCCCCCATATCATAAACTGGCGTTGTTGCAGTCTGATTAAATTATCTTGGGTTGCCGCCGCGCGGTACATTTGTTGGTTCATTGCGGGAACGACCGCAATAGGAGCAGAAGATGCAAGGCAAACCGTTGTGAGTAAATCATTCGCCATACCCGCACTGAGTCTAGCGATTAGGTCCGCAGTGGCTGGCGCTAAAATAATTATATCAGCCCATTTTGCCAATTCAATGTGACCCATTGCGGCTTCAGCTGCAGGGTCTAGCAAATCGTCAGCGACCGGATAACCGGATACCGCTTGCAAAGTAAGAGGCGTAATAAACGCTTTTGCCGCAGGTGTCATCACAACACGTACAGATGCTCCTTCATCACGCAGTCGGCGAGTGAGCTCTGGAATTTTATACGCGGCTATTCCGCCACTAATACCGAGAACAATTCTCTTACCTAATAATGAGTTAACGGAATTTTGCTGAGTCATGGTCTCTGTCCGATTTGGTCAACATGGGGGGCATCTTACCATATCAATGAGCTTGGTGAGAGAGCCGATTTTGTATCCCT
The DNA here is from genome assembly GCF_028479465.1 of Providencia sp. PROV208. Taxonomy (NCBI): domain Bacteria; kingdom Pseudomonadati; phylum Pseudomonadota; class Gammaproteobacteria; order Enterobacterales; family Morganellaceae; genus Providencia; species Providencia sp. PROV208. The sequence goes on from NZ_JAMPNS010000026.1 coordinate 9,912, forward strand.
ATGCTATTTTTGCGAAGCGCTACGCAAAGGACAGCTTAGACGATTGTCGTTAGCGAATTCGTTAGCTAAAAAGAGGGCAACGACGCGAAAGGAGGCTAGTCGATGCATGAATACACGGAGCTTTTACCGCGAGAAAAAATGCTCGCATACGGCGCTGCTTCATTATCAGATACAGAGCTATTAGCAATTTTCTTACGTACAGGAACGCGAGGGGAACCTGTTTTACAACTTGCTCAACGTTTACTTCATGAGTTTGGTTCACTCTATTTATTAGTGCAAGCTGACTATAAGAAGTTAATTGAATGCAAAGGCGTAGGAAATTGTAAATTGACGCAATTGCAAGCTGCGAGTGAATTGGCGAAGCGCTGTTTCTCAATGCAAGTGTTGTGCACGGATATCATGAATAATCCTAATGCACTGAAATCTAAGCTACTTGAGTTATTCTCAGGTCAGGAGCGTGAGGTGTTTATGGTGCTATTTCTCAATAACCAACATCAGGTTATTTGTCATGAAGAAATGTTTAAAGGAACGTTCAATCGTGTTGAAGTTCACCCGCGGGAAATTCTTCGGCTTGCAATGAGAATGAATGCGAGTGCGATAGTGCTTGCCCATAATCATCCGTCTGGTAATCCGGAACCCAGCATGGCAGACAAGTATGTGACTGAGCAAATTCAAGGTGCTTGCGACGTGATGGGGATTAAATTACTCGATCATTTTGTCGTTGGACACAAATCTTGTATCTCATTTGCTGAGCGTGGATGGCTGTAAAATCATTTTTTTGACTAAAAAATGACAACTTTTGCTGTGTTGGGCTTGAGTGAAAACGATTGAAAGCGTATACTACGCCACCTTTAAGGATCTCGGGTTTGACGAGAAGAGCCTATCTCAGTAAATTTTTTTGCTAAGATAAATACATTTTGTTGATCACTTAAAAGTTTGCTGAGATGGGCTCCTAAGCCTGACGAGGCAGTCAAGCCCAGAACAAAAAAGCTCGAGCTGATTAGATTTTTGGAGAATAGACATGTCACGAGTCTGCCAAGTTACCGGCAAGCGTCCAATGAGCGGTAACAACCGTTCACACGCATTAAACGCGACCAAACGTCGTTTTTTGCCAAACCTGCACTCTCACCGTTTCTGGGTTGAGTCTGAGAAACGTTTCGTAACACTGCGTGTATCTGCTAAAGGTATGCGTGTTATCGATAAAAAGGGTATTGATGCTGTTCTAGCTGAACTGCGTACCCGCGGTGAGAAGTACTAAGGAGCTAAAAAATGGCTAAAGGTATTCGCGAGAAAATCAAGCTGGTTTCTTCTGAAGGTACAGGTCACTTCTATACCACTACGAAGAACAAGCGCACAATGCCAGAAAAACTGGAACTGAAAAAATTCGATCCAGTTGTTCGTAAGCATGTGATCTACAAAGAAGCAAAAATCAAATAATTTTGTTTCTGCGTACGAAGAACCCAGCTTAGGCTGGGTTTTTTTTTGCCAAAAATTAGCGATAAAATGGCTATCCATTGGGATATTGATTAAAAGCTATAACCGTTAATCTGAACGTAGTAACATATTCAGTATTCATGGAATTAATAACGCATTTTATTGTCAAATATCCATATCAATTTATCTATAGACCTGATTAAGAGCGCCTGGTGAAAAAACAGTACAAAAAAATTCTTGTGATCAAGATGCGATTTCATGGTGACATGCTACTGACGACGCCTGTTATCAGCTCATTGAAGCAAAATTATCCTGATGCTCAGATTGATGTTTTACTTTATCAGGACACAATTCCTATCTTATCGGAAAACCAAGAAATCCATACGCTATATGGTATGAAAGGTAAAAAAAGTGGCGGGCTCAGTAAAGCCTGTAACTTTTTAAGCTTACTGTTTAAATTACGTCGTAATCAGTATGACTTGGTCGTTAACCTTGCTGATCAGTGGATGGTTTCACTACTGGTTCGCGCGATTCCCGCTACAACGAAGATTTCCCATGATTTTGGGCATCGCGATTCAAAATTTTGGCGAAATAGCTTCACGCATCTGACTCCTCCTGAAGGGGAGCATGTTGTTTTAAATAATCTTTCTGTATTAAAGCCGTTAGGAATCCAAGAATTTAACACAGACCTAACCATGTCTTATACGGAAGAAGATTGGAAAAAAATTGACCAACGGTTGCTCGATCTTGGGGTGCACAGTAGCTACGTAGTGATTCAACCTACAGCACGGCAAATCTTTAAATGTTGGGATAATGAAAAATTCTCGGCGGTGATTGACGCATTGCAGTCTCGTGGATATCAAGTTGTACTAACGTCAGGTCCAAGCAAAGAAGACTTAGCGTGCGTGAATGAAATAGCCAACAATTGCCAAACGAAGCCAACAACTGAGTTGGCGGGTAAAACATCATTTCCTGAATTAGGGGCATTAATTGCTCACGCCGCACTTTTCATTGGCGTTGATTCTGCGCCGATGCATATTGCGGCAGCAGTGAAAACTCCAATTGTTTGCTTGTTTGGTGCGACAAACCATGTTTTTTGGCGTCCATGGAGTGACAATGTGGTGAAATTCTGGGCTGGCGACTACGAAAAAATGCCGCCAAGAGATGAGTTGGATCGCAATAAAAAATACCTTTCGGTGATCCCAGCTTGTGATGTGATTGATGCAACAGAAAAAATGCTACCGATGAATATGCGTTCAATGATGGGAAGGTATTAGTATGGTATTGGCATTCTGTCTGTATAAATATTTCCCATTCGGTGGGTTACAACGGGACTTTTTACGTATTGCGACAGCGTGCCAAGCTCGCGGGCATCACATTCGCGTTTATACCCAATCATGGGAAGGTGAACGACCGGAACAGTTTGAAATTGTTATTGTTCCTGTTAGTTCAGGCACTAACCATGGTCGGAATCGGCAATATTATGAATGGGTGATGGCAGATCTGAAGCAACATCCTGCAGATAGGATTGTTGGTTTTAATAAAATGCCAGGATTAGATGTTTATTTTGCTGCGGATGTTTGTTACGCGCAAAAAGTCGCGGAAGAGAAAGGGTTTTTCTATAAGTTGACTCCACGTTATAAACATTACGCTGCGTTTGAAAAAGCGGTCTTCCAAAAAGGTCAGCCAACCCAGCTAATGATGCTGACCCCTCATCAAATTGCTCATTTTGAAAAGCATTATGGTACTGAAACTGAACGTTTTCATATGCTTCCCCCTGGCATTGCCATTGACCGAAAATATGACCAGCAAATTGCCGATGCGAAGCGTATTTATCGAGAAAAAAATCAAATACCTGATTCCGCTTTTTTATTACTTCAAGTGGGATCTGATTTCAAACGTAAAGGGGTTGATAGAACCCTTAAAGCAATGGCAGCACTGCCAGAAAGCATCAGAAATAACACATTGTTGATGGTTGTTGGACAAGATAAACCTGCTAAGTATAAGAAACTCGCGGAAAGCTTAGGGATTGCAAAACAAGTGTCATTTTTTAGCGGGCGCAATGATATCGCTGAGTTAATGGCAGCTGCTGATTTATTAATGCATCCAGCTTATCAAGAAGCGGCAGGAATCGTACTTCTTGAGGCCATTGTGGCTGGATTACCGATTATTGTGACCGAAGTGTGTGGTTATGCATCATTTATCAATAAAGCGCAATGTGGCGTAGTGATAGCAGAGCCGTTCGAACAGTCTATTTTAAATCAGTCACTATGCGATAGTTTGCAAGATACTCAGAAACTGGTTCAATGGGCAAACAACGCAAAATATTATTCAGATACAGAAGATCTGTATAGTTTACCGGAAAAAGCGGCCGATATTATTTTAGGATGCTCTAATGGTTGAGTTAAAAGCGCCTTTTAACGAATTATGGAAAGATAAAGACCCGTTTGCTGAGACAGACAAACTGGATGGTGAAGTTTTTCGCGCATTAGAAACACGTCGAACGCTACGTTTTCAGCTCGATGATAAAAGCTATTTTATTAAGATCCACTACGGTACGACACTAAAAGAAGTTTTGAAGAATTTATTTTCATTCCGTTTACCTGTGTTAGGTGCAGACCGTGAGTGGAATGCTATTCATCGATTAACTGAAGCCGGCGTTGATACAATGAACGGGCGAGCTTTCGGGCAAAAAGGTTGGAATCCACTTCGCCGTCATTCATTTATTATCACTGAAGATTTAACGCCGACAGTGAGCTTAGAAGATTACTGCGCTAATTGGGTCACTCAACCGCCTAAATTCAAAACTAAGCAAATGTTGATCCAGCGAGTCGCTGAAATGGTACGTAAGATGCATAGCATCGGTATTAACCATCGCGACTGCTATATCTGCCATTTCTTACTGCATTTACCGTTTACGGAAAATCAGCAAGATTTAAAAATTTCAGTCATTGATTTACATCGTGCACAGTTAAGGTCTTCAGTCCCTACCCGTTGGCGAAATAAGGATTTGATTGGGCTATACTTTTCTTCATTAGAAATCGGTTTGACGCAGCGCGATATTTTCAGATTTATGAAGATTTATTTTGATCTGCCGTTAAAAGAGATACTAAGTAAAGAATCTAGTTTGATGGCTGAAGCAAAAAGTAAGGCAAAGCGAATTAAAGAAAGAACTGAAAAACGCGGCTTGTAATTAAAATTCGGTATGGAACATAGGCATGGTAATTAATTTTGATGGTATGGTAAAAAAAACAATTCCGATTGGAAATATCGAGATAGATGATTCGTCATGCCAGCATGTTGCATATGGGATTGATCATAATTTTTTGTATGGTAGCGGCGTCTCGATTGTATCTTTATTGATGCATAATCCACACATTCAGTTTGCATTTCATATCTTTATTGATAATTCAATGAGTGACGAAGATATCGCTAAATTTGCTGAAATTTGTCACTTATATAATACAAAAATTACGATTTATTTTATTGATTCAAATAACGTTAAAAAGCTACCTACGACCAAAAACTGGACTCATGCTATCTATTTTAGATTTATTATCGCAGAATATTTTAAGGATAAAATAGATTATTTACTTTATCTCGATGCAGATGTGGTCTGTAACCGTAATATCGATGAGCTCCTAAGCCATAACTTATTGGGTTATATTGCGGCGGTTGTTCCTGAGCGAGATAAGGTCTGGTGGCAAAAAAGAGCCGATTCATTAGGTTTCCCATCTGTATCGAAAGGCTATTTTAATAGCGGCGTCATGTATATAAATCTACGGACGTGGAAAACGAACAATGTAACAGAAAAATCGATGGCGTTACTGATGGATAACGAGGTTAGCCATAGACTGGTTTATCCTGACCAAGACGTGCTAAATATCTTATTAACGGATAGTGTATTATTTATTAGTTCTATTTTTAATACTCAATTTAGCTTGAACTACGAGTTAAAAAAGAGTTTTGATTTTCCCGTAAAACGAACTACTGTATTTATTCATTATGTGGGCCCAACAAAACCGTGGCATGAGTGGGCTAATTATGAGACAGCGCAACCATTTTTAGAGGCGAGGGCTGTCTCTCCATGGCGAAATGTACCATTGCTTAAAGCAAAAAGCAGCAATCATCTACGGTATTGTGCAAAGCATAATATTAATCAAAGAAAGTATTTTTTTGCTTTCAAAAATTATATGGCATATTTTTTTAGTAAAATATAAGTAGGTATTTACGTGAACTTAATAAAAGAAAAAATCGAGTTGGGAGCACAAAATGGTGCTGCTGAACTAAATATTGCCTATGGTGTAGATAAAGGATTTTTATTTGGTTCTGGTTTATCTATGAACTCAATTATTATTAATAATTCAGATATCAAGCTAAAATTCCATCTATTTACTGATTATATGAATGATGAATTTTTATCTAAATTAGAAAAATTAACATTAAATGAGAATGTTAATATCGATATTTACATCATTAATGCGGATGAACTAAAAAAACTACCAATATCTCATGTTTGGTCTTACGCGACCTATTTCAGATTCTTTATTTTTGATCATTTATGTGAAACATTATCATCTATTTTATATTTGGATGCAGATGTCTTTTGTAAAGGCAGCTTGAGAAAATATATAGATATTGCTTTTAATGGAGAGTATGCAGCTGTTATTCCGGATGTACCAAACATGCAGATTTCTTGTGTTGACCGTCTTTCTATGCCTCAGCTAAAAGATAAATATTTTAATGCTGGCGTTATTTTTCTGAATCTAAAAGTTTGGGATAAAAATAAATTCACTAAGCAGGCATTTAACCTGATTACGAATAACCACACAGGAAAGACATTAAAATATTTAGATCAAGATGCGTTAAATATCATATTTAATTGCCAGAATATTTATCTGCCAAGAGATTATAATTGCATTTATACTCTAAAGAATGAATTAGAACATAAGAATTATAAAGATTATATTACATCAGAAACTAAATTAATTCATTATACAGGGGCGACCAAACCTTGGCACTATTGGGCGGTTAATTACCCAGCAAGTCAAACGTTTAAAGTCGCTTTTGAAACATCACCTTGGAAAAATGATGAATTAGTTGATGCAAAGAAAAAACCAGAGTATCAAGAGAGATATAAACATGAATTTAATCAGAAGAAGTTTTTAACTGGAATTTCTAGCTTGATTAAATATAAAAAGTTTAAATAAAAATTAACGGTGGTGATTATTAATCACCACCGAATAAGAATTATTTTTCTCGAATATCAATAGCTTGGTCGCTGTCTGAGTTTTTTAACTTAGAATACTTATTATATAGCCCATAATCAGTGACATCATCTTTAGGTGTAAATAAACTATGGTTTGAATCAACTTTACTATTATTAATGCCTAGCCAATTAGCGAGTCCATCTACAAATAGTAAGCCAGATTTAAAATTTTTCACCATTATTCTTTCTTTATCATCAGATGATATTTTAATCAATGGGATTTCGAGAACTTTTGCTGTAGAGTTGCTTAAATTCATTCGAATTTCATTGTTAACTTCGCTATGAGATAGTCCATGGTCAGAGAAATAAAGAATAGAAAAAGTACGTTTATCTCTTTTTTCTTGTTCACCTAACAAATTATAAATTTTCTCGATGATTTCATCTGTCTTTTGAATACTCGTTACATAGCAGGAAACATTATTATATTTTTCATCTTTCGTAATGTATTGATTACCATAATCTTCAATTCTTGCACAGGCGTCAGGGTGTGAGCCGTAAAGATGAACAACAAATAATCTTTTTTGTTTTTCCGCTATCTTGGAATTGAGCTCATTTTTGAACATATTAATGAGTTCAAAGTCACTTGCATTACTGGAATTATACGCCCCAATTTTAATAAATTTTTTCGTATCACTTCGAGATGCAATAAAACTAATTGGCGTATCGTACTCACCGATAAATCCTTGGTTGGATAACCAATATGTTTTTATTCCGGCGGATTTAGCGAGATCGATAAAATTTAACCCATAATTGGGTTGCCAATCAGTTTTATCAGCGGAGGTTAACATTAAACGTAATGACGATATGGTATTAGTACCACCTGCTGTTAATCCTTCAACAATAGTTCCATTTACCTTAGATAAGAATGGCGTATTGTTAATTGGGTAACCATAAATTCCCATATAATCACGTCGGACACTTTCCCCAATAATCAAAACATAGTCATCATACTGAGTACTATTATTTTTTTGTTCAGACTGACCCCATTCACTCTTTTTAGTCAAATCGCTTAACGAGTTTACTTCATCTTTCAGATTAACAAAAGATTGGTAGCTTTCATTGAAAAATTGAAATGGAGATTGATTGATTAAGGCAATAATAATGAGGCAAATCATTAAAGTCTTGTTTCTATATAAGTTAATTTTTTTTATTGTAATTATTTTTTTAAAGACAATAAAGCCAGCGATGATCACCAAACTAGATAAATAGTTTTTAATCGGAATTTGAGTGAAAAATTCCTGTGTTTCTAGAGCATCTGTAGCAATTAATGATGCTAAATATTGATAGGTTGGGATACCAAATGTTAATCCTATTGGAGTATATATAACATAGGCTGCGGTGAATATAGAACCCAAATACCAATAGGCTTTTTTAGATGAACTTAAAATAATAAAAAATAGACATATCAATGTTATTTCGCGAACGCTAGGATGTCCAATGCCAGTTCCTCTAAGCATCATTTTAGAAAAAATGACGAGTATAATTAGTGAGATAATCGTAAATAGGATTTTTTTTATATCTATTCTTTCTTTCATTTTTCAAGACCAATAGGTTTTTGCATTGTCTAGAATAAGTACTTCGCATATTTGACTTAAATGGTTGTTCAATAACAGAGTATAAATTTGAACATCAGATAAAATGGGCATATACATTAATTTATGATTAGTTTAATCTATATGTATAGATATACCTATTAATGATTCTACGGCATAATTTTATGGATAACCAACAATTTTTAAAGAGTAATCAAATCCAAAATGGCTTAGTTTCAGTCATTATTCCTACATATAATTCTGAGGCTTTCATTTGTAAGACTATTGATTCGATTTTACAGCAAACATATTCGAATTATCAGATTGTGATTGTTAATGATGGTTCAACCGATAATACCGTAGAAGTTATTACCCAAAAATTGGGTAATAACCTAAATTTTAAGGTTATTACTACGCCTAATGGCGGTGTTTCTAAAGCTCGCAATACAGGCATTGAATATGCAGATGGTGAGTATCTCTGTTTTCTCGATAGTGATGATAAATTAGAACCTACATTCTTGGAAATACTTGTTGAGCAAATTAACCAACATAAAGTAGATGTCCAACTATGTGGGTATTACAAACATTACGCTAATATGGTTGAAAAATTACCTAAATCTAATGATTCTCAAAGAATACTTAGCCAGTATCTTTTAGGTGATATGTCATTTCATATTGGCTCAATGTTAATTTCAAAATCATTTTTAGATAAAACAAACATTCGATTTAATCCAAATTTACGCTTAGCAGAAGATATTTTATTTATATGTCAGATATTATCTGTGGCGAAATTAAATATTTGTTTAAGTTACTTATACCACCACCAGTATCGTGAAGGGTCGTTAACAACATCGGTCTGGACTAAAGATGATTATTTTCATGATATCAATGCTAAGGAAACGATAGAAAAAGAAATTAAACAGATTTATACGGGAAAAGATCAAAATTTTGTTTACCATCAACTAGCATCAAATGTGTTAAGTAGTAAGTTGAGGTATGGCTGGAAGCTATTTTTAGCTAAAAAGTATCGTGAGCTATCCAGCCTGAATGACCAGAAATTCTTTGCGGGCTATGATGTTAGTTTGCTCTCTAAAAAATACAGAAGAAGAGCAAAGATTATTGCACTTAATAACACAGTCGTTTGGGCTCTAATTAAAGTGCTTTATACTAAGAAAAACAGTAAATTATGAGCATTTCAATCGTGAAGAAAAGCAGCTAGTCATAAGAATTAGCACTAGCATCCACGAGAGTGATACTTGGGTAGAAATAATCAGTGTATCACTAAGTCCTAACCCTATTAAGACGAATGCAAACCCTAAGATAAAAGGGTTTTTGGCTTGTTTATAGCCATATGTAAATATTGCAAAATAGAACAATAATATAAGCAGAACACCATTAATCCAGCCTTTGGTGGACAATTCTTCCATTAGATCATTATGTAAATGGGCTTGCATATGCTCAGTTGCGCCAGCGAATCCTTTATCATTCTTTGCTAATTCGATAATTTTACTATTTCTTTCTTCTGCTGATTGCCATAGAAATCCATTAGATGCATAAAATCCCGTTTGGATCATAGATAGTCGATCTCCAACAGATGTGGATGTAGAGTCATTTTTGATATAGGCGATTACTTCATCATTGGCACTTTGCATTCTTTGTATAATTGTTTTGCTAAAAATTGTACATATAATTAAAGCTGCAACGATAGGGATTAACATAAACTTTAATTTTAAATTTCTATTTTGTTTAAAATAAAGAAAAAAGATACAGAGACTAATCACTGGATACAATAGAATTCCCGCTCTAGTTTCAGTCAAAACTACGCAGAAAAAAGTGATTAAAATCGATAGAGAATATAAATAATATTTTATCCTAGAGGCGTAAGATAAAAAGATAAATTGAGCATATAAAGATAGAAATATCATGGCATAAGCTGCTCCAGTGGCATTTGAGGCATTGTGGAATGCCAATTCAACCCTTGGAATATGTAGGTAAAACTCTTGATATACGGTATAACCCAGAACGCTTATCTGGCTTATTGTTGCGGTTATTAAATGCAATTTCGAGATTAAAATATTTTTCAACGCGTTATGGGTGACAAGCAATATAAAGCTACCAAACAGAGCTATTTTCCCCATTTGGAAGTATCCATGGTAGACATTTCTATAAATAGAATCACTTGTTTTGTAAAGTTCCACCCAAATCAAATGAGTTATGCCAATCAAAAATAAAGGGATCGCAATAATGACTATTTTATTTTTTAAATAGCTCTTAGGCGAGGATAAAAATATTAAAACGGAAAGTATGCCTGCAAAATTAAATATTTTACTGGTAATATCAGGTTTAAAAGGTAATAACAAAATCGCAATAAAACATAGTCCGAGCATCAGGGTGGGAAGGTATCGATGAAATGATTGAACTAAAATACTACCGCTGAAAGATAATTTGGTCATAATATCATTGCTCAGAAATGATGATAATGGATAAAATATTTCTCATTAGAATAACTGAGGTTAATTCAACTTAGAAGAAATGATTGATTTTATATGAGAGAGATTGGAGCTCGCCATGCCAGAACTACCCGAGGTTGAAACCAGTCGCCGAGGTATTGAACCTCATTTAGTCGGTAATACAATTAGTTATGCAATTGTGCGTAATGAACGTTTACGTTGGCCGGTCAGCGAACAAATCAAACGTTTATCTGATGAAACCGTGTTAAGTGTCCAACGTCGGGCAAAATATTTGCTGATTGAGCTGCGCAAAGGATGGATTATTGTCCACTTGGGCATGTCTGGTAGTGTCAGGATTTTAACCGAAGAACTCCCAGAAGAAAAACATGATCATGTAGACCTTATTTTAGGTGATGGAAAAGTTTTGCGTTACACCGACCCTCGGCGTTTTGGGGCGTGGCTTTGGTGTGAGGATTTAGCATCCAGCTCTGTGCTTGCCCACTTAGGTCCCGAGCCTCTCTCAGATGAATTTAATCCTCAGTATTTATTTGATTTAGCAGCAAAACGTAAAGTTGCGGTTAAGCCGTGGTTGATGGATAACAAAGTGGTTGTTGGGGTGGGAAATATTTATGCTAACGAAGCGCTATTTGCGTCAAAAATTTCACCAGAAAAATTGACGAATACACTGACACTCAATGAAATCACTGAACTCGTGACACAGATTAAAAAAGTGCTACAACGTTCGATAGAGCAAGGTGGTACGACTCTGAAAGACTTCTTACAGTCGGATGGGAAGCCTGGTTATTTTGCCCAAGAGTTGTTTGTTTATGGGAAAAAAGGTGAGCCATGTTCTTTATGTGGAACACCGATTGAAAGCATTAAACAAGGGCAGAGGACAACCTTTTATTGCCCTCAATGTCAGAAGTAACCGCTAGATTTTATTGAGTTTTTTCAGCATAGCCTCGGCGACAACCGGCGGTAAAAACGACGAAATATCCCCATCATGAAGCGCAACATCCTTAATTAAAGAGGATGAAACGAAAGACAAACTTTGTGATGGGAGTAAAAACACGGTTTCTAAATCGGGAACAAAGTGGCGGTTCATATTGGCTAGCTGCCATTCATACTCAAAATCCGCGACTGAGCGCACTCCGCGAATTAAAATATTCGCACCATGTTTTTGGGCAAAACTTGCCATTAACTCTGAAAAACCAACAACTTCCACATTATCCAAATGAGCGGTTACTTGCTTTGCCAGTTCAACGCGCTCCTCCAAATTAAACATAGGGCTTTTGCGTTGGCTATTTGCGATAGCGAGTAGGACATGATCAAACATTGCGGCGGCGCGGGTTACGATATCAACGTGCCCAGAGGTAATCGGGTCAAAGGTGCCCGGGTAAATAGCTTTATGGTTCATAATATTGCTATCTCATTGTTTATTAGTGCTTATTCTAATATATAAAGATGAATAAGTGACGGTGAAATCCACATTAACGGCAATTGGGCTCTGTTGCAACAAGCACGGATAGGTATACATTTATTTTAAGTCTAATTTTAGGCGCAGATTCTACACACTTTCAGTAATGGTTTATGGTAAGATACCGCCAATTTTGGTAAGTGAATCAGATCGAATGCTATTGCGTGTATATCAGGTACTTCTTTATCTCATCCAGCCACTAATTTGGATACGCTTATTACTGCGTAGCCGTAAAGCGCCTGCGTATCGTAAACGCTGGGGGGAACGTTATGGCTTTTGTAGCGGAAAAGTCGTTCCGAAAGGTATCTTGTTGCACTCAGTCTCGGTGGGGGAAACTCTTGCGGCTGTGCCTCTAGTTCGCGCATTACGCCATCACTATCCATCACTCCCTATCACTGTCACGACAATGACTCCAACAGGCTCGGAGCGCGTCCAGTCCGCTTTTGGCGATGATATCAGCCACGTTTACCTACCTTATGATTTACCGGGTTCAATGAACCGTTTTCTTAAACAAGTTGACCCTAAGTTGGTCATTATTATGGAAACGGAATTATGGCCCAATATGATCAACCAACTGCATAAGCGAAATATTCCATTAGTGATCGCCAATGCTCGATTATCTGAACGTTCAGCCGCGGGTTACCAAAAACTAGGTAGCTTCGTGAAACGTATGCTGCAAAACGTCACGATGGTTGCGGCTCAACATCAAGAAGATGGTGAGCGTTTTATCCAGTTAGGATTAAGGCGTAAGCAGTTAGAAGTGACGGGAAGCTTAAAATTTGATATTTCCGTTACCCCTGAACTGGCGGTTAAAGCCATTACATTACGCAGACAGTGGGCGGCACACCGACCCGTGTGGATTGCGACGAGCACCCATGAAGGTGAAGAAGCCATTGTTTTACAGACACATCAACAATTGCTGCAAAAGTTTCCTAATTTATTGTTAATTTTAGTCCCACGGCATCCTGAGCGTTTTGCTAAAGCGGAAGAGTTGACGCAAAAGGCTGGACTCAGTTTTATTCGACGTAGTAGTGGCGCTATCCCATCTCCAGAAACGCAAGTCGTTATTGGTGATACGATGGGTGAGCTTATGTTGCTTTATGGAATTGCTGATATTGCTTTTGTTGGCGGCAGTTTAGTCGAAACTGGCGGGCATAATCCTTTAGAAGCCGCCGCTCATGCACTACCGGTTTTAATGGGACCGCATACCTTTAATTTTAAAGATATTTGTGCCAAGCTCACTCAAGCTGATGGGCTAATTACAGTAACAGACAGTGAATCCATGGCTCAAGCGGTTACGAGCTTATTGTCTGATGAAGATTACCGCTTGTATTATGGTCGTCATGCGGCTGAAGTATTGCATGAAAACCAAGGCGCATTACAACGCTTACTGAAATTATTACAGCCTTATTTACCCCCAAGAGAACAATAATATTTAGCAAAAATATTGTTAACTTGAATATTACTATAATGAGTAATGACAATTTCTCTCATTTCTAATTATTTTGTTTAAAGTATAGTAAACTATCCAGTCACATTTTTGCATACTCGCTCGAGTTAGGGGGCATCCTCTAAACCTCGAGATAAAATAATGCGTATTTCCCTTTAACTTTATTGATAAATTTCGCTGAAAAAAGAATGCCAACTACCAATCAACCAGTTTCAAATAAGTATTTGTATCTTTGGATCATTGGCTATGCCATCGCCTGGATCCTTGCGAGTTTCTTTTTTGACCCAACGGTTCCCTACGATACTGTGGAAGCAGTGAACTGGGGAATGAATGGTGAATGGGGATCGCCAAAAAACCCTTGGTTCGTGGGCATGATGATGTGGCCAGCCATCCATTTGGGGATTTCTTATAGTTTCTATTGGTATTTCAGCCATTTTGTCGGTATTGCATTTGGGCTACTTGGGGTATGGAAATTAGCTTATCGATTAACCGGGCGCCGCGACCTGGCTTGGTTTGCGATGCTGATGATGAATTTATCCGGTGTTATTAACTTCGATATCATTCCTTATAATGATAACTATATTTTAGTAACACTCTGGCCGTGGGTGCTCTACTTTTTCCTACGCTCTGTTGAAGATAACCCGCTGTGGTGGCTGCCGTTTGCTTTGGTTGCGGGCCTCGCCACGATGGGGAAATATTCTACATTAGCCTTAGTTGGGTCAGTGTTCTTGCTAACTGTATTTGTGAAGCAAGCCCGCCAAAGCTATCGCCATCCAGTATTTTATCTCGCGATAGCACTTTGGTTTGCCATGATATTGCCAAACTTTTTCTGGCTAATGGCGAGTGATTTTTCTGCCTTTAAATGGGTAGACTCGCAAATTGACCCTGGTTTTAATTTACATACGACTGAAGCTGCATTAAGTGTGTTTTATCCGCTGATCATTGCAGCCATTATTTTGTATTGTTGTGGTGGAAAAATTGGTTGGCCAAAAGCGTTATCTAATCGCATGGCAAACTTTATTATTTTATTTCCATTAGCGGTTATTTACGGTTGGTTTTCGTTCCATGATGGCGGACGAATTACTGAATGGCTACAACCATTTATGATGGTATGTGCACCTTTGTTTGTTGGTTCAATCACGGTAATGCCAAAGAAATCTCTGAAAAAACCATTAATTGGCTTAGCGGTGGTTGGTATATTGATGGTTCTGGGCTACTTGATTGTTCAAGCAGGAAATATTCGCGGTGCTGGTCAAAAGTTCATTGGGGTGAAAACCTTAATTGCTGAAGGTGAGCAGCGTTGGTACCAGCGTTATGGTACACCAGTAAAATATGTCGGCGGAGAGGATAATTTACATCAATGGTTTATTATCTATGCTCAAGATAGACCGCACGTTATTCAGCCGTGGACGTTAGAAAATCATATGCCACCAAATGTGTATAACCGTGATATTACTGAAGCAGAAATTCGTGAACACGGTGCTATTTTATTAGGTCGTAAATATGATGATTGTGCACATGAAGATTTTGCGAAAGTACGTAAATTCTGGCCACAGTTTACGATTGAGAAAGAAGATGTCGTTTATCGTTCTGAACCGGATGCTGAGCCGAAGACCATGTGTTTTGGGTTTATTGCGCCTGAGAAAAAATAGCAATCTTCTTCTGTATTGAGAAATTAATGAAGCGGTCAAATGGCCGCTTCATTTTTTTGGATCCCATACTGTAGATGGGAAGCTAGAACAGGTAATTTAAAGATAGGCACTTAATTGCTGAAAAACAGTATTGGCTGTAATGCTATCCATACATTTATCCGCACTTTTTATTTCATTTTGTCCCTTTCCATAACCACCAATTAAGCCTGGATCAGTGGGACCAAATAGAGTGAAGTTTGGTTTATCTAAGGCCGCAGTCAAATGGCTTAAACCAGTATCAACAGAAACCACCGCTTTAGAGCCTGCAATTTGTTGTGCGACTTGTGCTAGCGTTAATTTCGGTAAAACTTCAACAAAATCAAAACCCTCTGCTAGCCTCATTGCGCGTTGACGTTCATGTTCTGTACCCCATGGGAGCTTCACCTTCAGTCCAGTTTCTTTCATTAACTGAATAAGTTCACGCCAATGAGACTCAGACCAATGCTTATCATCACGAGTTGTCGAGTGTAAAAACACCACATAAGGTGCGAGATCTTCGTGACTGGATTGCGAAAAGTGGCGAGCAATCGCATAATCACCTTGCGTTGTGGGGCAGTTGTATCCAAGGCTTTTGGCAAATAACTGGCGAATACGTTCTACAGCATGCTGCTGTTTACTAATGGAATAACGATGATCGTAGAAGAAACTGGCGATCGGTTCTCGAATACTATGGCGATCATAACCATGTTTAGGACCATGAGCGAGACGAGTCACTAGCAATGCACTTTTAAGTAACCCTTGTGCATCGATAATCGCATCGTAGTGCGTTTCCTGTAATTGGCGACGAAATTCTGCACGTTCAGCTCGAATGGGTGCAGAAAACCAATTTTTTCGCCAACGGCGAATGGCGACAGGAATCACTTTGTTTACAGCGCTATGCCATGCGGGAATTTGAGCAAATCCCTCTTCAACCACCCAATCAAACTGAATATCTGGTATCGCAGCCTGCGCATCTGTCAATGCAGGCAGAGAGTGTAAAACATCTCCCATAGATGATGTTTTTACTAATAACACTCTCATTATTTAATACCTATATTTAAACGTGTAAGGGCATCAAGTACCATCTGAGGTTGAATATCGATTAAACTTTGATGATAACCACTCTCGCCATCACCTTTACGGACTTTGTGATAACCCGTGATGAGGCGTATCACTTCCGCTTTATCTGTTAGTGGGGGAGTGAAGTCTGGGCTACTTGGTCCATACAAAGCGACGAGTGGTTTACCCAGTGCGGCAGCAACATGCATGAGACCAGAGTCATTGCTCACCACGGCTTGGCAAGAATCAATAAGGTTAACTGCTTGTTCTAATGACGTTTTCCCAGCAAAATTAAGGCATGAATTGCGAGCACTGTCAGTTAAACTTTGACGGATCTCTTCACCTGCGTCATGGTCTTTTTGAGAGCCAAATAACAGCACTTGATAGCCTTGCTCACTAATCAATTTTTCGGCAAGAGCGGCATAGTGGTAGTGTGGCCAACGTTTGGCTGGACCAAATTCCGCACCTGGGCAAAAACCAATAATGGGGCGAGAAGAATCGATATTGAACTGGCGAACGGTTTCATCAACGTGTTGTTTATCCGTGACTAATTTCGGCCATAAAATAGGCGTAGGGA
The DNA here is from genome assembly GCF_028479465.1 of Providencia sp. PROV208. Lineage (NCBI taxonomy): Bacteria > Pseudomonadati > Pseudomonadota > Gammaproteobacteria > Enterobacterales > Morganellaceae > Providencia > Providencia sp. PROV208. Next base: position 26,830 of record NZ_JAMPNS010000026.1, read on the forward strand.
TATCTTCGGCTGATTTAATACGTTGTTTATCATACGCCAATGCGACATAGCGCTGAACCATCAACGGAAATGCTTGTTTATTTAATGGGCGTAAATCGTTGAGCAACCCATAGCGCATTTCACCACGCCATCCAGTTCTTTTGGCTATTTTGGCAAAGAAAGGGACCAGTGCAGATTTTAACGAGTTCGGTAAAATAATCGCCTGATCGTAGCCATTTTTTCGCAATTTGATACCTAATTGGCGACGTTCGCCAATTTCTAGCTTTCCATGCCCTAATGGCATGGAAATGGCTTCAGATACCTCGGGCATTTTTGCCAGCAAGGGACGGCACCAGTCTGGTGCCATAACATCAATTTGAGCATGAGGATGCAGCGCCTTGATCGTGCGATAAAGGCTCTGGGACATCATCATATCCCCCACCCACGAGGGACCGATCACCAATATTTTCATAAATGAGGATTACGCGTCCTTATTCAGCCATTGCATATATTCGGTGACGCCTTCGGCAACCGTTTTAAACGGTGCAGTATAGCCAGCAGCACGTAGTTTAGTGAGATCCGCTTGCGTGAAGCTTTGGTAGCGACCTTTTAATTTCTCTGGGAATTCAATGTATTCAATCGCCACATTTTTATCTTTATGGAATGCAGTCACTGCATCGGCTACCGCTTGGAAAGATTCTGCACGACCTGTACCACAGTTAAAAATGCCTGAAACGTTGTTTTCCCAGAACCATAAGTTTACGGCAGCAACATCACCGACATAAATAAAGTCACGACGGAAAGTCTCACTTCCTTCAAACAGTTTTGGATTTTGTCCTTCATTAATCTGTTTATTTAAGTGATATGCCACGCTCGCCATGCTGCCTTTATGGTTTTCATTTGGTCCATATACGTTGAAATAGCGGAAACCACAGACTTGAGATTGTGCTTCCGGCATGATGTTACGAACATATTGGTCAAATTGGAATTTGGAGTAGCCGTATACGTTCAGCGGTTTTTCAAATTCACGTTCTTCGATGAAATTATCGCTACGTCCACCGTAAGTGGCAGCAGAGGAAGCGTATAAGAATGGAATTTCACGATCTAAACAGTAATGCAGTAGATCTTTAGAGAATTGATAGTTGTTGTCCATAATGTACTTACCATCCCACTCAGTGGTGGATGAGCAAGCACCTTCATGGAAAACGGCATCAATATCGCCAAAATCATCACCAGCAATAATGCTCACGATAAAGTCTTCTTTATCCATGTAATCGGCGATATCGAGATCAACGAGATTGGCAAACTTAGTACCATCTTTCAGGTTATCAACCACTAGAATATCGGTGCGACCTATTTCATTCAGAGCTTTAATAATATTGCTGCCAATAAAACCAGCTCCGCCAGTGACTACGATCATCGTGAATACCTCAAGTGGGTTAAGAATAAATGGGATATAAAATTGGGGTCTATAATAACACCTCTTTGTGCAGACAACAGTATATCGACCAGATAATTGTCCTAGTTGTCATACCTCTTTAAAGGGAATTATCGTGATCTTGTCTACAAACTTAACTTATTTGCTCACCAGATATCGCTAGTTCTAGTGACTATAATTAAACTCTGTAAACAACTTCTTTACAGGAACAAATCATGTCAGAACAATTTTACCAGCAGATTAAACAACAATTGGTGCAAATAGAAGCTGAGGGCTTGTTTAAACATGAACGCATTATAACGACGTCTCAAGATGCGGATATTGAAATCCAAGGTGGGCAGCGCGTTATTAATTTTTGTGCAAATAACTATTTAGGCTTAGCTAATCATCCCGCATTAATTGAAGCTGCAAAACAAGGAATGGATAGCCACGGTTTTGGTATGGCATCGGTGCGCTTTATTTGTGGAACCCAAGATAGCCATAAAGTTCTTGAAAAGAAAATTGCGGATTTCCTTGGAATGGAAGATGCGATTTTATATTCATCCTGCTTTGATGCGAATGGCGGTCTATTTGAAACGCTGTTAGGACCTGAGGATGCAATTATTTCTGATGCATTAAACCATGCATCAATTATTGATGGTGTTCGCTTATGTAAAGCCCAGCGATACCGTTACAGCAATAACAATATGACGGAATTAAAGCAACGTCTTGAAGAAGCTAAAGCCGCAGGGGCACGCCATATTTTGATTGCCACTGACGGCGTTTTCTCGATGGATGGTGTGATTGCGGATTTAAAAACAGTCTGTGATCTTGCGGATGAGTATAACGCATTAGTGATGGTTGATGACTCTCATGCGGTTGGTTTTGTTGGTGAAAATGGTCGCGGTAGCCATGAGTACTGTAAAGTGATGGGGCGCGTTGACATTATTACTGGCACATTAGGAAAAGCATTGGGTGGCGCATCAGGTGGTTATACTGCTGCCAAAAAAGAGGTGATTGAGTGGTTACGTCAGCGTTCTCGCCCTTATTTATTTTCTAACTCTCTTGCGCCAGCCATTGTCGCTGCTTCGATTAAGGTGATCGATATGATGACCGATGGAAAAGAGCGTCGTGAAAAATTATGGCGTAATGCGGTGTTATTTAGAGAAAAAATGTCTGCTGCTGGTTTTACTTTAGCAGGCGCTGACCATGCCATCATTCCTGTGATGTTAGGTGATGCCAAAGTGGCACAGGAATTTGCTTCTGAGTTATTAAAAGAAGGTATTTATGTAACAGGATTCTTCTATCCTGTTGTTCCACAAGGACAAGCGCGAATTCGCACGCAAATGTCCGCGGCTCACAGTGAGGAGGATATCTTACACGCTGTTGATGCATTCACCCGTATTGGCAAAAAGCTTCAATTGATTTAGTTACGAAATTAATTGAGCCATAAAATTAATGTAGCCATAAATAAAAGGTCGCCTATGAAAGCACTGTCCAAATTAAAAGCAGAACCAGGTATATGGATGACAGATGTTCCGAAACCGGAACTGGGACACAATGATGTGATGATTAAAATCCGTAAAACCGCGATTTGTGGGACGGATGTTCATATCTACAATTGGGATGAATGGTCGCAAAAAACGATTCCCGTACCCATGGTGGTAGGTCATGAATATATAGGGGAAATTGTTGAAATTGGGCAGGAAGTTAAAGGATTTAAAATTGGTGACCGTGTTTCCGGTGAAGGGCATATCACTTGTGGTCATTGCCGAAATTGCCGTGGAGGGCGTACTCACTTGTGCCGTAACACGATTGGCGTAGGTGTCAATCGCCCAGGGTGTTTCGCTGAGTACTTAGTGATCCCTGCGTTTAATGCGTTTAAAATTCCTGACAATATCCCAGATGAAATTGCATCGATCTTTGACCCATTTGGTAATGCGGTACATACAGCGCTGTCCTTTGATTTAGTCGGGGAAGATGTGCTGGTATCTGGTGCAGGTCCCATTGGTATTATGGCGGCGGCTGTTTGCCGACACGTAGGCGCTCGTCATGTGGTGATCACCGATGTGAACGATTATCGTCTTGAATTAGCAAAGAAAATGGGCGTAACACGTGCGGTGAATGTGAGTCGTGAAAATCTTAAAGATGTGATGAATGAACTGGGGATGAAAGAAGGATTTGATGTGGCGTTAGAAGTTTCAGGGGCGCCAGCCGCTTTCCAAACCATGCTAGACACCATGAATCATGGTGGCAGAATTGCTCTGTTAGGTATCCCTCCAGCATCGATGGCAACAGACTGGAGCCAAGTGATTTTCAAAGGTTTGTTTATTAAAGGAATTTATGGGCGGGAAATGTTTGAAACGTGGTACAAGATGGCGACTTTAGTACAGTCTGGTCTTGATTTATCACCAATCATTACTCATGAGTTTTCCATTGATGATTTCCAAAAAGGCTTTGATGTCATGCGTTCAGGGCAATCAGGAAAAGTGATTTTAAACTGGGACTAAATTAAGTTTAATCAATCGGTCATTTCGAAGGGTTCATAGGCTAAATGCCTTTGAACCCTTTTATATCCTGCCTATTTATTGCTATGAGGCTTTCTTTTCTGCAATTAAAGGTTGCAAGGTTTTATCTTGATAAATGGCTTCTACCACAAACATGAGTAGGTCAATGCCTTGTAGGCGGGTAGTTGGAAGCTCTATCTCACAAATTCCTAATTCGCTCGGTTTCTCAGATTGTTGAGCGTTTTTATTGACCTCTGTGAGTTCTGAATTTTCTGGTACAGAGGTTTCGTCACCGGAGGTTGGCTGCGTAGGCTTAGTCAGTTTTTCATCGGATTGACTTGGTGTTTTTACTTCAGGCTTTTCTGTTGGTAACGAATGAGTCATACCTTCAGGCTGCATTCTGAGTGTTTTACGAGGCTCGCCCGTTGCTGATTGATGATTGACTAAAGTGCTGACGGGGACTAATTCAATATCCGCAGGAACTAGAGGAATAAATTTTTGTAATGCTCGTACTGTCGAAGGATGTGGGTGACCAATGGCGACCGCACTACCATGTTTACGTGCGTAGGCAATAGCTTTATTCAGCTGAGTGCGCGTTTCTTCTTCAGATTGGTGGTTATCAATAAAAATATTTCGCTTTGCGGAGGGGACACCGAATTCTTTTGCCGCATTCATAGCCTGTGTATTGCCAATGGTGACGCTATCTAAGAAAAAGAGGTTAGACTGAGAGAGTGAACGCATGACATTACGCATTCCAGATAGGCTAGAGGTCATTTCACTGCCCATATGGTTGTTCATGCCTTTGGCATGGGGAACTCGGCTGATTGCATTTTTGATAATGCGATCAACCTCTTCCGCACTCATCGAAGGGGCGAGAGTATCTTTTTCAAGTGGTTGTTTACTCAAAGGTTTCATTGGCATATGAATCAAAATATCTCGCCCTTGTTGATAGGCGGTTGCCGCAACCTCAGCACCATGAGGTGAGTTAGGTAAAATCGCAATGCTGATTGCCGCAGGTAGCGCGAGTATTTGGTTATCTTCTTTTACGCGATAGCCAAAATCATCAATGACAATTGCGAGCTTAGCGGCACTCACCTGAAAGCTAATTATGAGAAGGAGTAAGCTAATCAGCAATTTTATGGGTGAGTGTTTTAACATAATGATTTTCCTAACAGATTATAGAATTAGCGAGAGATTAAAGTGTAATCTACTCGCTATCTATTCATTTATGGGTACATCTATCTATTGATATTTTTATCGACCTAACCACGGACGAGGGTTAACAGTTTTACCTTGGCGACGAATTTCAAAATAAAGAGCAGGGCGTTCTTGACCACCACTACTTCCTACTAAGGCAATTGGCTGACCGGCGCGGACTTCTTGCCCAACGTTAACTAAGGCGCTTTGGTTATAGCCATACAGGCTCATATCCCCTTTACCGTGTTCAACGACGACAACCAGACCATAACCTTGTAGCCAGTCTGCGAGTAATACACGACCATCCGCAATGGCTTTAACTTGGGTACCTTCATTTGCCGCGATAACCATCCCTTTCCAGCGTAATTCACTGGAGATGACATCACCGTAATTGTGTAGCGTTGAACCTCGTACTGGCCAAATAGCTTGACCGGCTGGACGACCTAAACCGCCTGTTCGGGACATCAGTGATTGCTCACTTTCGGATGGCTTGTAGGTTGCCCCTTTCTGTTTCGCTTTTCGCTCTTTTTCAGCTACTTGGGCACGAATTCGAGCTGCTTCACGCGCTTCACGTTCCGCTCGAGCTTTAGCTTCACGCTCTGCTTTGGCAATTTTGTCACGTAATCTGGCTTCGTTTTGCTTTAATACCGCTAAGTTTTTCTGATCTTCTTTTAGTGAGCTTTCTAAGACGGTTAGTGTTTTTTGCCTTGAAGCTTGTGCATTATCTAATTTTTGTTTTTCTTGCTGTTGGCGTGTGAGCGTTGTTTTTTGCTCAGCTTGTTTTTTTTGCTCTAACTGCTTTTGCTCATGTAGTTCTTGGGTCGTTTCTTCCAGCCCAAGAATCGTTTTTTCGCGGGCCTGATTAAGGTAGCCATAGTAGGCAAGAATACGTTCTTCGCGTTGACCTTCTTCACCTTTTAACAGTAGTGATAAACCTTGATGTTTGCCAAGTCGAAATGCGGCATCCAATTGCTCAGCAAGCAGTTTTTCTTGTTCATTTTTTTTCTTCTGCAATCGACTAATATTGGCGGATAAAGCGGATATTTCTTTATCTAGTTGTTTTAATTGGTTTTGGGTTAGGTGCAAATCACGGCTTGCGGCAGAAATACTTTGTTCTTGTTCTTTCAGTTGCTGGAGGAGATTGTTTTTTTTAGCCTGCTGTTCTTTAACGCTTTTTTCTTTTTCAGCGATACTTTTCAGTAGGTCGTTTAGCTGACCTTTATTTTCGGTGATCGGATTCGCGAGTGCGACATGAGAAGGCGCCAAAGTAAATAATCCCAAACCAAGCAGGGCAGGAATCATTGCCTGACGAACAAAAAATGTCTTTATTCGATGGGATGTATGGGCCATTGTGATAGATCACCTCAATTAAATGCAATAACTGATTATTTCATCTGCAAGTCGTGCTTTCCAGTGTTCTCTTAAAAATAGTCATAAAAACGCTTAAAAATTAAGAATGTTGCTATTATGCAACGTAATACTAAGTCAAATTATAGGCGTATTATCACTGATTTTTTTTGTATAGCTAGTTTTAGGGGATTTTTTTCTATCTCGACGGGAATTAATTTATCGTCGAGGCCTAGTCTGAGCATGTTTATGTTAAAATGCTTGCGTGCAGCTTCGAGGAAAAATTTCTTTTTTTCAGTAAAAAGGTGTTAACTCTGCGAGTGTTTTCGCAAAAAAGATATTCTAGTTTGCGCTAACTGGCTGTAATTAGCTCAGCACAAAGGTATACTCTGAACCCTTTGATATTCGTTTTTAACTAACGGGAGTAATTGCCCCCCATGATCCAAGAAATCATGCAATTTGTCGGTCGTAACACGTTTGTTAGTCTGACTTGGATAGTGTTATTTGTTGCTGTGGTCGTGATGACCTTCAGAAGCCTATTCTCTAAAACTAAAGTCATTGCGCGCACTCAAGCGATTACGATGATCAATAAAGAAGAAGCAGTTGTTGTGGACTTACGTACTCGTGAAGAGTTCCGCAAAGGGCATATTATTGATTCAATTAACTTAACACCATCTGAAATTAAAGATAATAATTTAGGTGAGCTGGAAAAACACAAACAAAAATCAGTGATTATGGTTTCTGCGAGTGGTATGGAAGCAGGTAAGCCTGCTGAACAGCTAGCTAAACATGGTTTTGAAAAAGTCTTTGTCCTGAAAGAAGGGATCGCTGGTTGGGCGGGTGAAAATCTGCCACTGGCTCGTGGTAAGAAGTAATCATCCGGCACAGTGTCGGCAACTGAATATATCTCGAAACTCTAATATGGAAGTAAGGTAATTATTATGTCAGAACAAAACAACTCGGAAATGGTATTTCAAATTCAACGTATTTATGCAAAAGACGTTTCATTTGAAGCACCTAATGCACCTCAAATCTTTCAAAAAGAGTGGCAGCCAGAGATCAAATTAGATTTAGATACTTCTTCAACTCAATTAGCTGAAGGCGTATATGAAGTTGTTCTGCGTGTAACAACGACTGCAACATTGGGCGAAGAAACTGCATTCTTATGTGAAGTTCAGCAAGCGGGTGTGTTCTCTATCGATGGTATCGAAGGAACTCAAATGGCGCATTGCTTAGGTGCATACTGCCCGAACATCCTGTTCCCATATGCCCGTGAAACTATCACTAATATGGTGGGACGCGGTACATTCCCACAATTGAACTTAGCGCCAGTTAACTTTGATGCACTGTTCATGAATTATTTACAGCAGCAACAAGGTGAACAAGCGCAGAACCCTGAAGTTCAATAAGGTCGCTTAATGAATACTGCTTCAATGACAGTGATCGGTGCCGGCTCGTACGGCACCGCTTTAGCCATTACCCTTGCACGTAATGGTCATCAGGTGGTGCTGTGGGGGCATGACCCCGCACATATCCGCAAATTAAACCAAGAACGTAGCAATCAGGCGTTTTTGCCTGGCGTTTCTTTCCCTGATAGTTTATCTCTCGAGACGGACTTAAAAAGTGCCGTTGAAGCGAGCCTGAATATCTTGATTGTAGTGCCTAGCCATGTATTTGGTGACGTACTGAAGCAAATCAAACCGTATCTACAAGCGGGCTCCCGCATTATTTGGGCAACCAAAGGGCTAGAGAGAGATACTGGACGTTTGTTGCAAGATGTCGCGCGTGAGGTATTAGGTAATGAAATTCCTCTGGCGGTATTGTCTGGACCTACGTTTGCGAAAGAGTTAGCGGCGGGTCTTCCTACTGCAATTTCAGTCGCCGCATCTGATAGCCAATTTGGTGATGATTTACAAAAATTATTCCATTGTGGCAAAAGCTTCCGTGTCTATAAAAACCCAGACATGATAGGTGTGCAGCTTGGTGGTGCCGTGAAAAACGTGATTGCGATTGGCGCAGGGATCTCTGATGGAATGGGATTTGGCGCAAACGCACGTACGGCATTAATCACGCGTGGGTTAGCTGAAATGAGCCGCTTAGGTGTGTCATTAGGTGCTGACCCTTCAACATTTATGGGTATGGCTGGGTTAGGTGATTTAGTGCTAACCTGCACGGATAACCAATCTCGTAATCGCCGTTTTGGTATGATGCTGGGAAATGGTGTCAGTGTTGAAGAGGCGGAAAAAGAGATTGGGCAAGTGGTTGAAGGCTATCGTAATACCAAAGAGGTGAAAGCCCTTGCGGAACGTGCCGGTGTTGAAATGCCAATCACAGAACAAATCTACCAAATCCTCTATTGCAATAAAAATGTGTTAGAAGCCTCCCAAGCGCTGTTAGGTCGGGCAACTAAAGATGAAATTGCGGATATGCCTAAATTACCAAGCTAATAATAAGCCAATAATAATATAGAAGAGAGCCATTATGTCGCGTGAAGAATTGGATAGAATTTGGGGTTACATTAAGGAAGAAGCCAAGGCGCTTGCTGACTGTGAGCCCTTACTCGCCAGTTTTTTTAACGCGACATTACTAAAGCATGATAATTTAGGTAGCGCGCTTAGCTATATGTTGGCAAATAAGCTTAGTTCCCCCATTATGCCTGCAATCGAAGTTCGTGAGATCGTAGAAGAAGCTTATCGCAATGATGAGCAAATGATTTTTTCTGCGGCGATGGATCTTTCTGCGGTACGTTTACGTGATCCCGCGGTTGATAAGTACTCGACTCCTCTGTTGTATTTAAAAGGCTTTCACGCCTTACAAGCCTACCGTATTGGGCATTGGTTATGGGGAGAAGGTCGTAAGGCTCTTGCGGTCTACTTACAAAACCAAATTTCGGTTTCTTTTGGTGTTGATATTCATCCTGCTGCACAAATTGGTTGCGGAATTATGCTCGACCATGCGACTGGAATTGTGATTGGTGAAACGGCGATTGTCGAAAATGATGTATCTATTCTCCAATCGGTCACTTTGGGTGGTACCGGTAAAACCTGCGGTGATCGCCATCCAAAAGTACGTGAAGGCGTGATGATTGGCGCTGGCGCTAAAATTCTGGGCAATATTGAAATTGGTCGCGGCGCAAAAATTGGTGCGGGCTCCGTGGTATTACATCCCGTTCCTCCTCATACGACAGTGGCGGGCGTTCCTGCACGTATTGTCGGTAAGCCAACAAGCGATAAGCCATCGCTAGAGATGGATCAAAACTTTAATGGTAACGTTGATGGTTTTGAAAGAGGGGATGGGATCTAGCTGGTGAAAAAAATTCAGGGTTCGAGCTCAACTCGGTTTGTTGAGCTACTTAGGTGCCGCTATTCTCAGCTAAGTAAGAAACATTCACCTGTCCTTTTAGAAGTAGACTTGCTTAAAAATCTCGATCAGTATAATAGCCATTCAGATGGATTAACTGATGTCCGTAATATTGAAATAGAGAATTAGGCGTCATATTAAGATTAAAAACCAAAGGAGCTTAACCAGCTCCTTTGTTGTTTTAGTCTTTCAGCAGTGCACCTGGATACCCAAGCTGGCGCCAAGTTTCGAATACCACAACGGCAACTGAGTTAGAAAGATTCATACTGCGGCTTTCAGCTAGCATCGGGATACGAATTTTCTGCTCGATTGGCATATTGTCGAGAACATAAGGCGGCAAGCCACGAGTTTCTGGTCCAAACATTAAATAATCATCTTCTCGATAGCTCACATTGCTGTGGCTCGGTTTACCTTTGGTTGTCAACGCAAACACACGAGCGCCTGTTGGCGACTGATTATTATCAGGATTTAACCCTTCACTTTCTAAGAATGCATAATAATCATGGTGATGTTTGATGTCCGCAAACTCACTGTAATCGAGTCCTGCGCGGCGCAAGCGTTTGTCATCCCAAGTAAAACCCAGCGGGTGAATAAGGTGTAAGCTAAAACCTGTATTAGCACATAAGCGGATGATGTTGCCCGTATTGGGTGGGATTTCAGGTTCGAATAAAACAATATGTGGCATAACGTTAATGGCTATTGGTCTAGATGAAAAAAGATGATGCAGAGTTTACGCGCAAATTTGGAAAGATGCATCTATTGCATGGCGCGAGGGTGAAACGGAATAATTTGAGGGTATAAAAAGACGAGCTAATCGCTCGCCATTTCATTAATACTGGTAAACATAGCGATAATCCTCTGATTTCTTGTGAATACCATTGAGGATCGCACCTGTAATTTCAATATTATTTTGAGCAAAATGTTTAAGAGCACGTTCGAGCTCTTTCACGGTACTGACATCGTAATGCGCAATCAGGAGTGAGGTTCCCGCATATTTACCAATAATAGCAGGGTCTGTTACTGCAAAAATAGGCGCCGTATCAAGTAGTACCATGTCATATTGATGCTTAAGCGAATCCAATAAATGTTTAAATTGTTCGCTCATGAGTAGCTCGGAAGAGTGAGAAACACTCTTTCCTCGGCTTATAATATCCAAATTATCAATAACTTGTTTATGAATAATGATTGGGTCAGGATTGTGTTGAGATAAGAACTCTGAAAGCCCCGATTTATTTTCTAAGCCAAAAGTTTTATGGATATGGCCCTTACGTAAGTCGGCATCAATAAGCAGAATTTTTTTACCTGCATTTGCGAGGACAACAGCGATATTTGAAGCAATGAAGCTTTTGCCAATGTTGGGCGACGCGCTAGTCAGCATGACAATGTTATTGTCTTGGCTCATGACTGAAAAATAGATGCTCGTTCTTAATGAACGGATGGCTTCTATTGCAAGATCGCATGGATTTTCAATCGCTAATGGCTTTCGATGCTGATTAGACTGTAATCTTTTTTCATCAAAAGAAAATGGAATGGCGGCATAAACATGAACACCGAGCGCTTCGATATCTTCAGAATTTTTAATTTTATTATTCAGGCATTCTTTTGCGAGCACATAACTGCTACCAACAATGAAACCTAGAATTGACGCTAAAGCCATAATTAAGGTTTTTTTCGGCGCAATAGGCGCGGGCTGAGATTCTGCTGGGTCAATGATGCGCATGTTAGAGGTTATCCCAGCATTGAGTACACTGAGTTCTTGTTGCTTCGCAACCAATTGATTATAAATTGCCTGTTCTGATTCAACATCTCGAGTTAGCCGAACAATCTGTTGCTGAGTATTTGGCAGCTGTTGGATATTTTTACTGATACGTTCTTTTTCGAGTAATAATGTTTGGCGTTTATCTATCAAGGATTGGTAAGCAGGGTGATTACGGGTATATAACTGTTGAATTTCCACTTCTTTGAACGGTCAGCTCGTTGAGTTTTTCTTCTATTTGTAATGCGCTTTCAAGTGCGGATTTTGCTTCTAAAGAGAGGTCAATAGACTCATTTTTTTTACGAAAAGCATTTAATTGATTTTCATAATGGTCAAGCTTACTTTTTATTTGGGGCAAATAATTCTCTAAAAAGACCAACGAGTTATCAGTGGCTTTTTTCTTATGCTCTATATTTTGATCGATATAATTTTGAATAATGTTATCCAGTATTTTGGTATTTTCTTGCTTATTTAGTCCCTTAATCGATAAATTAATGATTCCAGTACTTTTTCCAAGCTCATTAACGCTGATACGACTACGCAAGTTTTCGATAGTGGAATACTGATCATTTTTTATCAGGGTCAGTTTATCTCCCGTTTCTGCCATGAATGAATTCACTAATAGGCGAATACCCTGTTGCTCTATGGGGGAGCCAAATTTGCCGTGATAAGTTTCCCCTGCAATAGCCAAAGTATATTGATGTTCATTGAGATACGTTAGTGTTGCTGGTTGATCCATTAAGCTAGGGGGTAAATGATATTGCCCAATATCGATGGTGATTGTATTTCTGCTTAGTTTAGGCAACAGCCCTGATGGTGATATTTGAATATCCAAATTAAGGTCTGAGACTGTTTTACCTAAAACCATGCGGGATTTTATCACTTCAACTTCTGATTCTACCGGATTTGCATGGCTGCCGAAGGGCATCACGTCATTCATTTGATCTAATAATGAGGCTTGGTTGACCTTGTCATATTGCAGCGTGGCATTAGCTTGATAGATGGGGGCAGCCATAAAACAATATATTCCTGCAATGAATATAAAAATAACAGTCGAAATACTTATTGTTAAATAATTGAATTGTAATGCTTTAAATAAGGCGAGAAGGTCGATTTCATCTGCATTTAGCGATTGGTTTTTTTCTTTATTTATCATTATGTTAGTTTTGTCATCAGTTAAAAATTAAATTTTCCCTTGCCAGGAACTGGCCGCTTGTTCCATAAGTTGATAAACATGTTCAAACATCTCATCACTATGTTTATAGGGATCGGGGATTTCAGATTTGTTTAGCCATTCACCGAATAACATGACTTTGCCGCGAGTTTGCGGAAACTGTTGATAGAGTTTTTGTATATGGTGGTTTTCCATCACAAGGATTAAGTCTGCTGATTGGCATAGGGGTTCAGTTAAACGGCGAGAATAATGCCCCTCTAAAGAGAGATTATGGTTTTTAGCAATACGGATAGCATTGTTATCCGCAGGCTTGTTCAGTGGTGCCATAAATCCGACGGAATGAATCATTTTTTGAGGGAAAAACGACTGCATTAAGCGTTCCCCAGTGGGGGAACGGCAGATATTACCCACGCATATAATAAGGATATTATTGAACATAGGTATTACCAGTTATAAATACGCTTAGTACTTTCGGTTAACAGGTTGTATGACGTGATGGTTGGCAAGAGTTGGGTAATCAAACGGTTCCAACGAACAATAGGCGCTGCGGTTACATAAACAAGGTCATAAGGTTGTAATTTAAATTTTGTTCCCATCACTAATGCGGTCGCATCGGATAGATCTAGTTGATAAATAACCGCTATTTTTTGTGGCGCTAGCTCATTTGGCATGTGATTATTCAGCGCTTGCCTATTAATAGGACGAATCACAAATATACCGGTCGCACTTGCTGTTGTTTGATTGAGTCCGCTGGATTTGCTGAGCGCCTCGGTAATACTCATGCCTGCACGGTCGATAGTCAGGGTCGCTGGTTGTTCGACTTCTCCCATCACAAATACTTTTTGTGCATCATTGCGGGGCACATATAGCACATCATTGGGCTGCATTAGATGGTTCTGGGTTAGGTCGCCATACTGAACTAAGGATTGTAGTGAGATCTTGATTTCTTTGCCGTTACGGGTAAGCACCACGTTATTCCAATCTGCGTTTTCAGTGAGCCCACCTGCCGTATTGAATGCCTCTAAGAGGGTTAGCGGTATATTTGTGATGGGAAGCGCTCCCGCCTTGATGACCTCACCAGAAACATACATTTTTTGTGAACGAAATGCCGCAATACTGACATCAACTTGCGGTGTTTCAATATAGGCGGCGAGTCGGAGGCTCACTAATTTTCGTATTTCACTAATTGTTTTTCCGATAACGGATACTTTTCCAATGTAGGGATAATAAATTGTGCCATCGGAGTGAACCCAATTTCCGGAATCAGCTGCGCTGCGATAAGAACCCGCAGGAATGGTGAGCTCGGGGTGATCCCAAACCGTAATGGCCAATACATCGCCAACGCCAACCCGATAGTCATAAGTGGCTAATTGTTTTTCCAGCTGTGGATTTGGTTTGGCGATCACAGGGGCAACCTGCATTTCATTTAGCAATTGCGGGGAGATAGGAGAGATATCTACAAGCGTATTAATGTCATGTTTGCCAGTGTTAATAATGGTTTTTTCTGATGTGGAAATATACGTTCCAGGGACGATTTGGCACCCAGCAATGAGCGCGCTGGCTGCTATAGGAAGTAGGTATTTAATCAACATGGTAATCGCCCTAAATCAGGATAGGAAATCGTGCATTTCAGACATTGAAGTTACACAAACATATAATTCTGGCTGGCATAATAATTTAATTTTTAATTTATATTCAAATATTTTGTCTGAAAAACCCACTTATATAAAAATATAATAGAATAAAAAAGGTTATTGATTTTTTGGATGTTTTTTGTGTAATGACGAGAATGGAATTATTTTTAAGACTTTATTTAAATATCAGGGAGTTATTTTTAGAGGAAAAGAGAGACAAGGGAGGGAGTTATAGGAGGGGGATTTTTAAATATAAAAAAGGCGAGCTGAGTGCTCGCCTGATTATTGCGGAATCAATGTTACTTAGCTTTGATAACCATTTGGATTCATGGATTGCCAGCGCCATACATCATCAGCCATATCTTGAATAGAATATTTCGCTTTCCAACCAAGCTCACGTTCTGCTTTTGCTGGCGTTGACCAATATTCAGCGATATCTCCCGCACGACGCTCTGCTATTTTATAAGGAATTGGTTTACCTACTGCCTTTTCAAAAGCAGCGATAACTTCTAGCACACTTGTTCCAGTACCAGTACCTAAATTGTAGATATAAAGCCCAGAACCCTGATTCATATGATTTAATGCAGCAATATGTCCATCAGCTAAATCCATAACGTGGATATAATCGCGGACGCCAGTACCGTCTTTGGTTGCATAATCTCCGCCGAATACGGCAAGTTCTTTACGACGACCAACAGCCACTTGTGCAATAAATGGCGTGAGGTTATTCGGGATTCCATTCGGGTCTTCACCCATCAAACCGGAGTTATGTGCGCCAACTGGGTTGAAGTAGCGTAGTAAGGAAATTGACCATTCGCTATCTGAGATACAGAGGTCAGTTAAAATACGCTCAACCATATATTTGCTAGTGCCATATGGGCTGTTGGTGTTTCCTACGGAGGATTCTTCAGTTAACGGGGTATGTTCAGGTTCACCATATACCGTTGCAGATGAGCTGAATATTAAGCTCTTAACACCCGCCTGACGCATGCTTTGGACTAAAACTAAGGTACCATTAACGTTAACGTCATAGTATTCAATAGGCTTTTCAACCGATTCGCCTACCGCTTTTAAACCCGCAAAGTGGATTACAGAACTAATCGTATGCTGTGCAAAAATGGCATCAAGTACGGCTTTATCACGAACATCACCTTGATAAAACGTCGGTTTAGTTCCCGTGATGGTTTCAATGCGATTAAGTACTTCAAGGCTGGCATTGTGGAGGTTATCTAAAATGATCGGCTGAATACCTTGCTGGATCATTTGTACGCAGGTATGGCTACCAATATAGCCAAGACCGCCGGTGACTAATACGCTAGGGTTATTCATGGTGAAATCCTGTCTACTCT
>NZ_JAMPNS010000027.1:0-1265 GCF_028479465.1 Providencia sp. PROV208
TTTGTTATCCCGTTAATTGATGAATTAACCGGTGAACAAGTTCTTGATGATGATGGTGATGCCATCTTTGTTCGTCGTTTTCGAACCGCATTTAATGAAGTGGCTCGTAAGAATGCAAAATCAACGCTCTCCAGCGGTATCGGTTTATACATGACCGGGGCTGATGGCGAAGGTGGTGCTGAGGTTTATTCAGCAGCAACGACTCGCGATCAGGCGCGTATTGTGTTTGAAGATGCCAAAAATATGGTCAAAAAAGCGAAAGCAACGCTAGGTCGATTATTTGATTACAACAAGTTAGCGATTTACCAAGAGCGAACGGCGTCTAAATTTGAACCACTTTCCAGTGATGCAAATAACCTCGATGGCTTGAACATTCATTGCGGGATAGTCGATGAGCTCCATGCTCATAAAACTCGCGATGTGTGGGATGTTCTTGAAACGGCAACAGGTGCGCGATTGCAGTCGCTTTTATTTGCCATCACAACATCGGGTTTTAACAAAGAGGGGATCTGTTACGAGTTACGGGATTACGCAATTAAAGTTCTAACGGGTGTTGTTGATGATGACACTTTCTTTGCCATTATTTATACCCTCGATGAGGGCGACGATGATTTTGATGAATCCGTTTGGATAAAAGCTAATCCTGGGCTTGGTGTCTGTAAGCGTTTTGATGATATGCGACGTTTGGCCAAGAAGGCGAAAGAGCAAATTGCTGCTCGTCCTAACTTTCTTACTAAACACCTTAATAAATGGGTGAATGCTGAATCTGTCTGGATGGATATGAGCAAATGGGATGCAGCTCCAGCTAACGCCCCTGATGATGAGTTACAGCATTATCCGGTTTGGGTTGGCGTTGACTTGGCTAGCAAAATTGACGTTGCTGCAGCGATAAAAATGTATGAAGACGGGCAGGGTAAAACGCACATTAAATGCAAGTTCTGGTTACCCGAGGATCGTATTGAAACCGCACCGAAACACATCGCAGAGCTTTACCGGAAATGGGCTGATGCAGGTCACTTGGAATTGACTGACGGTGAAGTGATTGATCATGACATTATCAAAGACGACATCCTGAAGTGGTGCGAGGGTGATGATGTTCGTGAATTAGGGTTTGACCCATGGAGTGCGGTTCAGTTTTCTCGCCGGCTAGCGGAGGAAGGCGTTCCGCTAGTTGAGGTTGCTCAAACAGTTAAAAACATGTCTGAAGCCATGAAAAGCGTTCAAGCTGATGTGTATGCAGGTAAGTTTCATCACGATCACAATCC
>NZ_JAMPNS010000028.1:0-39277 GCF_028479465.1 Providencia sp. PROV208
TCTAAGGAGATTCAATGAAATTTTTAACGATTACAGCCTTATTGGTTGGGATTGCTGGCGCCTGTTTACTGTCGTTTGGTGCTTGGTTGGTTTATCCCCCTGTTGGCTATATCACTGCGGGGTTGTTATGCCTTTTATGGTCCTACTTAGTTTCTAAGTCGATGGACCAGCCGAAAAATGGTAAGGGGTAACTATGTTTTTTCCTGGTCTATTTCGTAAATCCAGTGAGGGGATGACATCTCATGAACTGAGTGAGCTTATAGGTCTTTCTTATAATACCTATTCTGGTCGCCGTGTAAGCCCGCAACTTGCCATGCAATTAACAGGGGTTTTTGGTTGTGTTCGGGTGCTCGCTGAATCAGTGGGGATGCTGCCGTGTTCTTTATACGAGCAATTAGAGCGAGGGAATAAGCGAGCGACACGAGAGCGATTAAATAAGCTACTTTCCGTTAAGCCCAATAATTACATGACACCGCAAGAGTTTTGGGAGCTATTAATTGCCTGTTTGTGTTTGAGGGGTAATTTCTACGCTTATAAAGTTTTTGCACTTGGGGAGGTCGTCGAATTATTACCACTGGATCCAAGCTCAGTTACTCCGAAGTTAAACAGTAATTGGGAGCCTGAGTATAAAGTGACCTTCCCCAATGGGGACTGTCGAACGCTATCTCAAAATGAAATTTGGCATGTTCGTATTTTTACATTAGATGGGTTAACGGGGTTAAGCCCTATTGCTTTTGCTAAGCAAGCTATTGGTCTCGGTTTGGCAACCGAAGAGCATGGCGCCCGTCTATTTGGTAACGGTGCAGTGACCAGTGGTGTACTCCAAACAGATCAGGAACTTTCAGACCCTGCTTTTGACCGGTTAAAAAATGATTTTGAAGCGAATCATCAAGGGCTAACGAATGCCCATAAACCTATGATTTTAGAAATGGGGCTGAAGTGGCAGCAAATCAGTTTATCCGCGGAGGATGCTCAGTTTCTTGAAACCCGAAAATTCCAACTTGAGGAAATTTGCCGTATTTTCCGCGTGCCACTTCATTTAGTGCAGAACACCGATAGGGCGACATTCAATAACATTGAAAACCTCGGGATCGGCTTTATCAATTACTCCTTGGTTCCCTACCTTATTCGTATTGAGCAGCGTATCAATATTGGTTTAGTCAAACCAAGCAAACAAGGTGTTTTCTACGCCAAATTTAATACAGGCGCACTGCTTCGTGGGGACATGAAATCTCGATTTGATGCCTATGCAACGGGTATCAATTGGGGGATCTATTCACCTAATGAATGCCGTGAACTGGAAGAACTTAATCCACGTGAAGGTGGTGATATCTATCTCACGCCACTAAACATGACTACAAAGCCAGAATCCTCAAAACAGGAGGGAAAAACACATGTCGATAATGACAAAGCAACGGCTTGATGTACCGCTAAAAATTAAGTCAGTCAGCGACTCGGGAGAGTTTGAAGGCTATGGCTCAGTTTTTGGCGTGAAAGACAGTTATTCCGACATTGTGATGTCCGGCGCTTTTCTTAACTCACTCAATAAGTGGCAAGAAAAAGGGGCTCTTCCTGCAATGCTTTGGCAGCACAACATGTCTGAACCCATCGGTATTTATACCGAAATGCGAGAGGACAGCACGGGACTCTATGTCAAAGGGCGATTGCTGATTGATGACGACCCTTTATCTAAACGTGCACATGCTCACATGAAGGCCGGATCATTATCCGGCCTTTCTATTGGTTACATTCTTAAAGACTATGAATATGACCGCAATAAAGATGCCTTTCTATTGAAAGAAATCGACTTGTGGGAAGTCAGTCTAGTGACTTTTCCCTCAAATGATGAAGCCCGGGTGAGTGATGTGAAATCGGCGTTTGCCCGTGGCGAATTACCCACACAAAAAAGTATTGAGCGAGTCCTGCGCGATGTTGGGCTTTCGCGAACACAAGCTAAGGCCTTTATGGCTAAAGGCTACGACGCGCTTTCTCTGCGTGATGCTGAGCAAGAAGCTATCGACACATTGAAATCCATTTTTAAATAAAGGTACATATTATGGCTGTAGATCATAAAGACGTTAGTGAAGTTGCGCAGGAACTGAAAGGTAAATTTGAAGAATTCACACAAAAGAATGATAAGCGCATCGATGCAATTGAAGCGGAAAAAAGTAAGTTATCAGGTCAAGTTGATACGCTGAACGAAAAATTAACTGAATTAGATGAGTTAAAAACTAACTTAGAAGCAGAGTTGGCTGCAGTTAAGCGCCCAAATGGTGGTACGGTAAATAAGGATGTTGCTGAGCATAAAACTGCATTTGATCAGTTTGTGCGCAAAGGTAAAGAAGAAGGGCTTGCTGATTTGGAGCGTAAAGCGATGCAAGTTGGCTCAGACCCCGATGGTGGTTTTGCCGTACCAGAAGAGCTCGATCGCAATATTATCAGCATGCTTCGCGATGAAGTGGTTATGCGTCAAGAGTGCAATGTCGTGACTGTTGGTTCACCTAACTTTAAACGGTTGGTGAATCAGGGTGGCACGAATAGTGGATGGGTGGGTGAGGTGGATAAGCGACCTGAAACTAAAACCCCAAAACTGGCGTCCATTGAGCCTGTTTGGGGCGAGATTTACGGTAATCCAGCGGCAACACAAACGATGCTTGATGATGCCTTCTTTGATGTTGAGCAGTTTATCACGGGTGATTTGACCATTGAATTCGCCGAGCAAGAAGAAGCTGCTTTCACCAATGGGGACGGTATCAAAAAGCCAAAAGGTTTATTGGCATATGGCAGTGATGAGCAAGCAGACAAAGATCGTGATTGGGGAAAATTACAGCATCTGTTATTGAAAAAGCCAACGGAAGTCACTGCTGATGAAATCATGAAGCTGATTTATACCATGCGCAAGGTCTATCGCTCAGGTGCCAAGTTCATGATGAACAACAATACCCTGTTCCAAGTTCGTACGTTGAAAGATGCGCAAGGAAATTACTTGTGGCAACCTGGCTTGCAATTGGGACAGCCTTCCGCATTGCTGGGCTATGGCATTGCTGAAAATGAGCAATTTTCGGATGTTGTTGCTGAATCAACGCCAATTGCATTTGGTAACTTCAAGCGTTGCTACACCATTCTGGATCGCATGGGTGTCCGTATGCTGCGTGACCCATACACCAACAAGCCGTTTGTACATTTCTACACGACCAAGCGTGTTGGTTCTATGATGGTTGATAGTAATGCAGTGAAAGTATTGAAAGCAGCTGCAGCGAAATAATCACAATATTATCCATGGCGGCTTAATTGCCGCCTTTTTGTGCCTCTCTTTTGCGTACCACATACGCACCATTTTTAAACATCGAACCGTTATTTAGGAATGAGCCTTTGAGGAGATCAGTTATAGCTGATACTGCTTCGATGGGCTGATCTCCTATGTGGCAAAGGTTCATTTCTAAGTAAGGACAGTATCATGTCAACTAAATTAGTGACTCATACAGATTTAGACCTCCGCGCAATGATTTCTGCAAAAGATGGAGAACCGGTAACTGATACATTTAAAATAGCTGAGGTGTTCAATAGACGTCATGCTGATGTCCTCCGAGCCTTGGCGAAGTGTCATTGCTCAGATGAATTCAGGGCTGCGCATTTTTTCGTTTCCGAGAAAATCAATGAGTTAGGTATTTTTGATAAAAAACAAAAATACTATGTTATGGATTTTAGCGGGTTCGTTATGCTGGTAATGGGATTCAGCGGATCTAAAGCTGGTCAGATAAAAGAGGCGTACATCAATGCATTCAACTGGATGAAAGGGAAACTTAGCGAACTAAATAATTCCCTTGAGGCTGAAAGTAACGCTGTAATGCTTGAGTATATGAAAGAAAAGGATGTAGCTAGTATGTCTGGTCGGTTATTAAATCGATGGGGAAGAGTAAAAAAGCCACAGTTACTATCAAGAATAAGCAAACTAGAGCAAAAGCGGCAATTGTGTATTTCATTTGCCAGTGAGCAAAAATGAATAGGTCGCTCAGCGGCCTTTTTTTATTGGAGGCTTCATGCCATTACCTACATTGGAGAAGTTAAAAGCGCAATGTCGGATTGACGATGACAATGCAACAGAAGATGACTTGCTGATCACGTATATGCTGGCGGCTAAGAAGCGGGCAGAAAACTACATCAACAGAACGCTTTATGGCGGTGATATTCCTGAATCCGATCCAGATGGTTTGCAGATCTCGGAGGATATTGAGCTGGCGATTATGCTGGCGGTAGGTCATTTCTATGAAAATAGAGAAACAACGGGTATGTCTGCCGGATTTAAAGCGTTATTGGAACCATATCGCTATATCAATATTTAGGGGGTGACATGAAAGCGGGCGAACTCAATAAGCGGATTTGGTTATCGCGTATCGAGGAAGTGAGGGATGAGCTCGGCGTCCCTAAATCTAGCTTGGTGAAAGTCAAAGAGGTTTGGGCAAAAGCGGAGGCGATGTCTAACCGGAAAATACGCACTGCCGATCAGCAGCAGGTTATCGAAACGTACCAATTCACTATTCGACCACGTAGCGACGTTAATATCGGGTGGATCATCACTTATCAAAATCGTAACTTCACGGTTCGCGCTGTTGATAGAAACCAGTCAGACCGACTAATCATAACGACGGAGGCTGACAATCAGCATGATAGAAACTGACATTAAAGCCGATTTGGAGCGACTAACAGGATTAAAGGCATATCCGTTAGGTCTGCCATCTGATGTGTTGGAAGGGGTTATTTATCAGCGTATCAGCGACCCTAAAGCGCTTACCGGACTCGCTAAAACCTCCCTTGTTCAATCTCGTTTTCAAATTACATTTCAGATCCCCAATGATTATGCCAAAGCGTTGAAGCTAGAAGCCTTAGTGCTTAAAACTTGGGAAAGCATTACGCACGGTCATATCGGCTCATATCCTGTACAAACCGTTCAGCGTGGGGCTTTCATGCAGTCACGAGAGGAGCAGACAGATAAGCGCGTGATTTTCAGAGTGATGCGTGATTTTGTTCTTACTTATCCTGAGGATGCCACATGAGAATGACGGTCGAAGTGAAGGGGTTAAAAGACCTGGAGTATGAGCTCAATAAACTAGGGGAAGAGATTACCACAAAGGTGTTAAGGCAAGCAGGACGAGAGGCAATGACACCCGTGTTAGACGATATGAAAAAACATGCTGGTTATGATGCGACAAGCGAAGCTGAGCACATGAGAGACAGCATTAAAATTACCACTACAAGCCGAATGAAGGACAACAAAACACTCTCTGTCATGACGGTAAGAGTGGGTCCAACTAAAGCGCATTATATGAAGGCGAAGGCGCAAGAATTTGGCACTGTCAAACAGATACCGAATCCATTCATCCGACCCGCGCTAGATTATAACCGTCAATTTATTCTCAATACACTTGCATCGGAAATACGTGCAAGCATCGAAAAATATCGTTAATTAAACTATTGGAGTCATCTATATGGCTGATAAAAAATCATCCTCTGAATATGCAATGCTACCTGCCGGCACTATCGTTAAATTTGGTAAGCCGGGCGATACCGTTGAACAGATGAAAGCTCTGGAAAATTGTAAAGCAACAGGCGCAACGGGGCTAACTGGCGGGTTTGTTGATTGCACTACGCTTATCGATAAAAACAAACAATCAATCTCTGATTTACCGGATGGACCTGAAAAATCACTTGGGTTTATCGATGATCCAGAGAATGCGGATTTTGCTGCATTTTTGAACGCTGCGAACGCCCGTGAAGTCGTGCAGTTTTACCTTGAGCTACCAAACAAACGTACAGCGACCATGATTTTGGCATTATCTGGCTGGGAAATGAATAGCCTTGAAGCGCCTGCGAATGAGGTTATCCAAATTACTGTAAAAGGTAAGCAAAATAACATCACATGGGGCGTTGCCACTGCCGGAGGTACAGAATAATGTCTCTGAAGTCATCTCTTCTTAAACCTACACCCCACATTGAAGAACATTCAATTTTAGGTACCAAAGTATTTCTACGCCGACTAACAATTGCTGAACTTGATGAATATGAGCATGACCTTCAGGACGCTCAAAAAACCGGATTTAGTTCAGATGCCAGCAAGGCTGGCGCTGAGTTGATCTTAAAAGCGATTTGCGATGAAAAAGGCAATCCAATTCCTGAAGATGAGTTACCTACAGCAGATGAATTAGTGGCAGTACATGATACGCCAACACTACTTTCTGCGATGGCATTCGTACAAAAATACAGTTATGGCTCGGTTGAGGAAGCCAAAAAAAACTAGCCGACTCACCCTATCTTAAGTTGATTTTCCAACTGGCGGACAGATGGGGTGAGCCAGACCCACGCAAAATAGCACAATTGCCTGCGGATATTATCACTCACTGGCAGGCTTTTTTCTCTCATGAGCCTAATCCGGAGCCGGAGCAAGGCGAACACCCTCCAATAACCCAAACACCGCTTCCATCTAGTGTGGAAGAGCAGTGTAATAATGTCATGAGGATCTTAAATGGCTGACGTTGCAAGTTTAGCGGTTGCGTTACACCTCAACGCAGCCTCTTTTAAATCACAAGTCTTTGATGCGTATGATTCAGCGCGCAAGGAATCCCAAAAATTCGCACAAGCGGCAACGAAAGATGCGGGTAACACAGCGGAAAGATTATTAGCAGTGTCAGCCAGTGCCAGAAAGGCGGGTGCTGATTTATCTGCTTCTGGACAATTGGCGCGACATTCACAACTTGGATTTGCTCAACTAAGGAATGCGCTTACGAGTGTTTCCGCGGGTTCATCGGTAGCGACCAGTAGTTTAATTGGGGGGTTTATTCCTGCACTGGAACGCTCATTAGAGAACGTCAACAGTGTCAAATTTTCCTTAGCAGAACAGCAGCGAGTCGCACAAGAAGCCGCGAGAGAGGCTATTAATTTATCTCGCGCCCAAATTGAAGGGGCGCAAGCGGATAGAAAAAGCGCCCAAGAAAAAATCAATCTTGCGGCAAAAATGCGTGACGAAGCCATTGCCCGCAGAGAGCAAGCTTTTGCGCTCGATGAGTATTTAGAACGCCAAGTTGAAGTGAACAAGCAGCATGGTATCTCAGTCAGCTACGCTGAAGATCATGCTAAAAACGCACGCATTATCAGCGAAGCAAATATTGCCGAAGCAGATGCCAAGAAACGAATGCAGAGCGCGTCTAATGCCATTATCTTGGCAGATAAAAGTGAACTCGATGGCAAGAAAAATCTTGCAGCTGCGACAGTTCAATTATCTGATGCCAGCAAAGAATTAACCTTCTCTCAGCGTGCAGCGGCGAATAGTGCCAGTTTGTTTAAAAGTGCATGGGGCATGATGGGTGGTGCTGTCGGTATTGGCATTATGGCGTCAGCGGGCGCTTTTACTTATTTATACTCTCAATATCAGCAAGCCGAAGAGCGCCAAAAAGCCTTCAATGCAGCCTTGCAAAAAGGTGGGTTAGGGCTTGTAACAACCGCCTATGATCTGCGAAATCTAGCGAATGAGCTAGGTGGAACCGCAGAGGCTTACAAGTCTGTCACCGCTGCTGCTAGCGCGGGTTTTTCTGGTGATTTGCTTCACCAAGTTTCAGAGCTTGGTGTTCAGATGGAAAAGTCAGGTGGTAGTGTTGATGACCTAGTATCCAGATTAGTTGCTTTGGGTGATCGCCCTGTCGAGGGATTGCAAAAGGCAATCGATGCAGGGCATATCATTGATGCGCAAGTGATAGAAAGAATAGCAAGACTTGATAGGGAAGGTAAAAAATATGAAGCAGCTAATGCAGCAAGATTAGCAGCAATAGTTGCCGAGAGTGAATATCATGAAAAAACTAATGCATTTGCAAAAAATCACGAAACTAGAATTAGGGAGCTAGATAAAGCTTATGCTGGATTGCAAATGACAATCCGCAATCTAGATATGGGTGGTAAAGACCCATTTCTTGGTATGTATGTAGCAACAAAGAATTTATTAACAGACAAGCTAAAGCAAGAGCAAGAAGAGCAGCAAAAACAACAAATTGAACAACAAAAAAAATTAACAGAAAGCTTGAAGCTACAGATTAATTTTAATGCTGCATTTTCAGCTGGCGTTGATCAACAAAAGGAACGCTATGAAAGGCAGAAGCAATTCAAGGATATGCTGGATAAGGGCACTATTTCCGCAAATGAATATCAGCAAGCCATAAAGGGACTGGATAAGTTATTTGCTGCGCCAAAGAAAGCAGGCGGTAACCCTATTGTTGATGAAGGAAAGCAGCGTATAGAACAGCTTTTGCAACAAGGTGCCGCACTACGAGCTCAATTGGAAGAAACTGAAGGTCTTACTGCATCAGAGCGTAAGCTTGCTTCCTTTGAGCAAGAATTAATTGGATTGCAAGGGCAGCATTTAAATGCTCGACAAAAAAGCATCCAATCACACCATGTTGAGATCCGCACACAGTTATTAAAAAACGCTGAGTTAGAAAAAGAAATTAAATTTAAGGAGTTGCGAAAGAAATTTGATGACCAAAATTTTGAGGTTATGCAAAAAACGTCAAAAATTAGTCAAGATGCAACAAATCAAATCTTGCAAATGACGATGAGTCAAAATGCTTATGATTTAATGCTTGAAGAGCAGCGTATTCAAGATGACTTTAGGCAAAGACGCTATCAGTTGGACAAGGAAGTTTCAGATAAAAAATCTCAACTCTATGCTGACCAAACGGCATTTTTACTTCAAGAAGAACAAAAGCAATTAGAAATTGTTCGTCAATCGTCGAAAGATAAATCTAGAGATCAGAGGGATGCTTACAAAGGAATGGCTAGAGGCGTACAGGATTTTGGCAATACAGCTGAAAACGTTTATGACCAAATGCGATCTATTAGTAATTCAGCCCTCAGTGACATGTCAGGTATGCTGGCTAACTTTGTAGCGACAGGGAAATTAAACTTTGCCGATTTTGCCCAATCAGTTGTGACTGAAATCACTAAGATGATCTTCCAGATGATGATTTTCAATGCTCTAAAAGCAGGTTTTACTGGTACCGCTTTTGGTGATGCAATGGGACTAAAAGCCACACCAAATGCCAAAGGTAATACTTATGAGTCTCCTGGGTTAAGTGCCCATCGTAATAGTATTGTGAAATCTCCAACATTATTTCCTTTTGCTAAGGGTGGCGTTCCTGGGATGGGGTTAATGGGGGAGGCTGGACCAGAGGCAATTATGCCATTAACTCGCGGAAGGGATGGTTCGCTAGGCGTTAGGGTTCTAGGGTTGGAGCAAGCACAATCAGCCGCGCCAAGTATTATTATTCATCAAACATTCCACGTTACTGGCAATGGTGATCAGGCTCTTTATGATGCAATGCAGGAAGCTGCAAAGATGGGGGCAAAGCAAGGTTCAGATGACGCTTTAGCTAAAATACAGCGTGATTTTATGACGAGAGGAAAAATCCGAGGATCCCTTGAGAGGTAATCATGGTATTAGAGTGGCCAGAAGCCGTTGTGCCAGCAACAATGAACTGGCAATTAATCAGCAATAGTAAATCATTTGCGTCTGTTTTTACTGGAAGCGTGCAAACAGTGCGCTTTCCTGGTAGCCGTTGGCGCTGCACATTAACCTTTAATAATCTTACCGAGCAATTATCACGCGATCTAGAGGTTCTTATGGCGGCGCTTGATGGTGAAAGTGGCCGAGTAAAAATTAGCAATTGGTTGCGTCAAGGATTGACTGGAAAAGGTGAAGCAAGAATAAGTACCGCCAATCAAACAGGTAAAATATTACAAACTAAAGGATGGATAGCTAGTTCAATTATATTGCGTAAAGGCGATTATTTGACGGTTGGTAATGAGTTGAAAATGGTCACTGATAATGTCATTAGTGATAAAGAAGGGAATGCGCTCATTCCTATTTCACCTATGTTAAGGGTTTCTCCAGCAGCCAATGATAAATTGGAAACTGTGCGCCCATTTGGAGTTTTTAAATTAACCAGCAATGATCAGGGTAATTTTCAATACAGACCGGGCGTCTTTTCTAATGTAACAATTACGTTTGAGGAGGCGTTATTCTAATGCTTTATCATCCATTTTCTAACAGCATGGTCAAAGCAATTAATGATGGTGCTGAATTAGTCATTGCTGCAAAACTTGATTTGAAGTCAGGGGTAACAAGAGCCCATACCGGGATTGGCAATTTGATTATTGCGGGTGAAGTCTATTTAGGCGTGGGTTCTTTGGGGAGCATAGAAACAGTTTCGGAAAATAACACCACAAGCCCACAGCAACTTATCTTGTCACTTTCTGGTTTTGACTCACTTTTAATTGCCGATGTTATGAATGAGCGAAGTCGTGGTAGAAATGTCAGTTTAATGCTGGTGGCTTTAGGTGGTGATGGGAAACCCGCTGTAGCTGAAATTGTGTTCGCTGGTCAAATATCAAACATTGGTGTGACTACGGGTAATAATAACGAAGTTGCCGTGACGGTATCAAATCGATTTGAACGATGGTCACAAGGTTTGCCAGATAGATTTACGGATGAATCATGGACAAAGAGGCACGCGGGTGATCGTATTTTTCGTTATGTTGCGCAAATGGCGGAGCGTGCTATCTATTGGGGTAGCAAAAAAGATGCGCCAACATTTATTTATAAGTAGGGATCATCTATTCTGATGCGAAAGTAATAACTTGTTGGATTTAATTATGAAAAAAGAAATAACCTATGTACTTGGCGCGTTGGCTATCCTAGTTATCATTTATTTTGCTGTTATGTCTTTTAAAGTAACCGATAAAAAAATCTATTCTGCTGTAGAAGCTTCTGTTTCTGAGGTACTTCTAGATCCTCAGTCGGCACAATTTAGTAAGCTAAAGATTGTAGAAAGGGTAAATGATGAAAAATCGTCATCTATGAAAGTTTGTGGGTATGTTAACGCTAAAAATTCATTCGGTGGATTCACTGGTAATAAAGGGTTTTATACTTTCGTTTATATAGATAATGGAAATATAAAAATTCACAAGAATAGTACAACTATAGCAAGTGATTTGCTAACGAAAGGTATGGTTGAGCATACCTGCAATTACTAGCCTAATAGCTTTAAAACAGACCCGCTTCGGCGGGTTTTTTTATGCCCGGAGATCAGCAATGCGACATCCTAACTGGACAACCAGACTCCCTGAAACACTACAAAAAGCGATGCAAAAACCATTTTCATGGGGTGATCACGATTGCTGCTTATTTGCTGCGGATTGTGTGATTGCGCTATGTGATTTTGATCCCTGTGAAAAAGTGCGTGGAAGATATAAAACTCGCACCGGCGCAATGCGTGTTTTAAAAACGGAGTTCGGTGATATCGAGTCTGCACTTTCAAATCATTTTATTGAAATTCCAGTTAATCAAGCAATCCGTGGCGATATCGGCATGTTTGATGGTGATGACGGGAAGACACTTGGCGTTATATGGGCAAATAAAGTTTGGGCGGTTACTGAGTCAGGTGCAATGCCTGTTAATCATCAACTAACTAAAGCGTGGAGAGTGGAGTAAATGGGAAAGACGGTAACTAACATTGTCTCTGCTGGGTTGATGATTGCAGGGGTGATTGCCACCGGTGGATTGGGTACAGCGTTAATCGTTGCCGGTATTGCTGTGCAAGCTGCTGGCACCATGATCTTCAAAGATAAAATGCCATCGATGAGCTATCGGGACCAGTCTGAACGAAAACAAATGCTACGCTCTGCGGTTGCATCAGAAACTATCATTGTCGGGAAGACAGTGTGTTCTGGTCTATTGTTTTTCGCTGAAGAAGAGCGTGGTAGCCAAGATGAAAATGAGCGATTATTCATGGCATTAGCGCTCGCGGCTCACAAGGTTGATCACATAGGTAGAATTTGGCTGAATGATGACCTGATTGGTACTTTCAGTGATAAAGCGGGTTATGAGTTTCATAACTCCCGGACTGATTGTGACCCATACATGCTAAAGAATGCACCATCATGGAAAGAGGACATGATCGGGGATGGTTTGGCATGGTTACGATTAACACTGAGATACGATGCTGAAAAATTCCCGTACGGTGTGCCGAACGTCAAGGTAGAGGTTTGGGGAAAGCAGTTATTCGATCCTAGAACGAATCAAACGGTTTGGAGCAATAACGGTGCTTTGGTAGTTCTCGATTTTTATCGTAGTTATCTTGGTGTGCCGGATACTGATATTGATTTTGAATCATTCAAAGTCGCTGCTGATCTGTGTGATGAGCCAGTTGTAAGTCCAGAAGGTATTGCTGATCCACGTTATACAATTAATGGGGCTTATGAGCTTTCCGAGTCTCCAGCATCGATACTTGATCACATGCACAAATGCATTGCAGCAGAGCCGACTTATGTCGCTGGTAAGCATGGCATATTAATGCAAGCCTATAACGGTCCTGCGGTATTGCGTATTGAACCTAATCAAATCATTGATACTGTTAACATCACGCCGGAACTGGCTTTACGCGATGCCACTAATGCGATTTATGGGACGTTTGTTGATGCTGAGCAGCTGTACATCAAAACTGACTTTGAGCCTGTCATTATCGAAGAATGGATTGATGAAGACGGGTTAGAAATCAAAGAGAACATGGATTACCGGTTTGTCACTAGCCCGTACCAAGCAGCACGGCTTTCTAATTTATATCTACGGAAAAAGCGTGCAGGTCGCCGTGTTCAATTGCGTATGAATATGGATGGTTACGCGTATCGAGCAGGAGAAGTGATTTTATTAAACCTTCCTCATATTGGTATTCAAAACCTTGAGTTTCGTGTCGCTGAATGGAAATTTCACCCTCAGGAGGGTGTTGATATTCTCCTCGAGGAGGATGGTGCTTATATTTATGAAGATATCATCGGCAAGCCATTTGTTAGACCGCCGTTTACCGTTCTGCCTACTGGCGGTGTCGCACCACCATTAAATCTTGCTTTCGTACCGGTTAGCATCGGTGAGATTGTTCAGGGGTATCTGAGTTGGCAATCAGCGGCTGCGGATATTCGCTATAACACCGTGAACATTATTCAAGACGGGAAGGTCGTTCAATCAATTCAGGTACCGCAGGATAGGGTCGATTTATCAGGACTTGTTCGCGGATCCTATCGCGCCGAAGTTCGTTCAATTAATGCCGCTGGCGCCATGTCTGCACCTGCCATTATTGATTTTGACATTCAAGCCCCGCCCATACCAGTGAGCGTTGAAGTCACTGGCGGGATGTTCTCATTAACATGCGTTCCTCGATCTGGAGAATCTGCACAACACGGCTATACGTTTGAATTCTGGTTCAGCGACAAGAAGCTAGCCAACACTAACGATTTGGAAGTTACAACAAAATCCAATCGGTTAGGACAAGGGCAGTTTTGGACGAAAGAGAATTTAAAAGCGGGTACCGATTATTGGTTTTATGTTCGAACGGTCAACAGCTACGGAAAGTCACCCTTTGTCGAAGCGGTTGGGCAAGCCAATGCATTGCCTGCGGATATCATCGATGAAATGGGGGGTCAGTTCATGACTACCGAAGCCGGTAAGCGGCTGGAGGAACAGCTTAATTGGGTCAACGAGTCTAACTTGATAAACAGTGCTGCCACCTTTGAAGTTCAGCAAGACTTATTCACAAAACACGGCGAATCAGTGGCGCAGATTAAGCGTTTGGATCGTGTGTTTGCTAGCGCTGAGTTGGCATGGGCGCAATCTATTGTTGAAGTTAATGCATCAATAAATGGCGTTAAAGCAGGCGTTATCAAGAATGACCAAGCCATTGCTGATCTAGACAAAGCATTTTCTAAATCTGTCACTGAATTAGAAAGCTCAATTGGTGAAGTGAAGTCCGGTGTTGTTAAAAACGATCAGGCTATAGCGTCATTAAATAAGTCGTTTGCGGAATCACAAACGCAGGTTCAGTCAAAGCTTGACGAACAGATGGCGATTGTTAATACCAAAGCGACAACTGAATTTACGGCTACTGGTGAAGGGTATGCTACTTGGGATGTGAACGCGGGGGTTTGGTACAACAAGCAATTCTACAAAGCAGGGATGGTGATTAGTGCCGAAGTGAAGGCAGGAAAAGTCGATACATACATTGGCTTCATGGCGAATAATTTTGCATTCATCAACCCTACCAACGGCAAGTTTGAAACGTTTATGTACATGAAAGAAGGTCAAATTTTCATGAAAGAAACGTTCATCGATAAAGCGTGGCTCAATAGCGTGGTTGTAACTGACAAAATGACGTCAGCAAATTACGTCCCCGGCAAGGTGGGTTTTAATATCGACGCTAAAACTGGCGATGCGGAGTTTAACAAACTACTCATCAGTGGAGATTTCAAAATCGTCGGGGATGCAGGTCGGGTGTTAGTCGATGGTACCGGAATGACAGTCTATGACGAAAACGGAAGATGGGCTGTAAAAGTGGGGAGACGTCCAGTATGAGTGATTATGGCTTATTTATTAATCCAAAGGATGGTGGCAAGCAGTTTGAAATCACGAATAAAACATTTCCGCTTTCCTTTATTAAAAAAATCACCGTCGATCCGTGGTCTGGTGATAAATACAATAAAGTGAAGAGCTTTAATATCCCCGGACTGTCAAAGTACGATGTTGTAATTGTGCCAATGTCTACGTGTCACTTTTGGGCATATGGCTATGTAACGAAAACTTTAATCAGTCGATGGTGGGTAGAGGGGGATACATTTAGATGTGAGTACAGCCAAATAGCGTGGGATGGTGGTTGGTTACCGGGCAATAATGGTGAGACCCACTTTATGTTGTTTGGCACCCTGAAAGATGTGCCTAAAAACACCTATGGTCTGTTTATTAATGGGCTTGACGGTGCAATAGATAACTTCAGGGGGATAACGCAAGAGAGTGATTTATCGTACTGTGCATTTAGAGAAAAAATTCGCTTAACTGACAGGCAAAAATGGTCAATTCCTACAACGATCCCAAACCGTGATTCTGCTTGTGTCTTTATGCGTCCAGCATCATCAAGCCATGTTTTGAGATATGACAGAGCAAGTAAACAAGTTTGGTCAATGGGGGCTGGCGATGTCTATATTGTTATTTTCTCATACGGACTCGATTTACAGCCAGCTGACGGGCTAACAATCTGGAACAGTGCAGGAAAGGTGACATACAGCTCTGATTACGTTCCCTTTGTTAAAAATGGTCATCAACTCACACTCAATAAAAACTCAGCGACGAGTTCATTTGCGGTACCCATGTTTACGTTTGATACCCCCAGCGCATGGGTTGTTGAAGAAAGAAATTCATACAACATATTTGCTGGTGGTTATAAAGTTTCTGGGAATAGGCTCATTGGTGCTCGTTTATGGACGATTGGTAGCTACCCAATCTACACAGGGTCATCGATGGATATTTATGACCAGGAGATTATCTTTGGTGGCAGCTACGCAATAGACTTCAACGATTACTTCTAAATACCCAATTCAACGATAAGCCGCTTAATTGCGGTTTTTTTGCGTCCAAATTTTGGAGTTAATATGATTTATCAAACAGGCACAATCACAACGACAGCAGGACAAACAAAAATTACGGGCGCAGGAACGCGCTGGAAAGATAACTTAGCGGGCATTTCGGAAGGCTGCCCAATCTCTTATCTCATCAATAATGTTGTGTACATGAACACCGTGTTATCAGTGAATTCAGATACAGAGATTAACTTAACCTATCCGGTGCCAGTAGCAGCTTCAGCAGCGAAGTATCAGATTGCGACTTTCGTTCTAGACAGCATGAGCGATGGTGTTCGCAAGATGCTAGCGAATCAGCAGTATATTCAATATTTCTTGCGAAACATGGATGCATGGTTAACGCAAGACGGCATTGTTGAAGTCAAAACACCGACTGGTGAAACGGTAAAACTAGAAAGTATCATTGCTCTGAAAAAGCTGATTGATGGGAAACTAAGCCTCACAGGTGGAGTAATTAATAAAGATGGTGAAGCTTTAGCAATTAAAAATGCAAATGAAAAGCAGGCTTTATTCTATGCTCTGCGCGGAAAGGATAATTTACTGAGAGGGTTCATTGGTTGTCCGAGCGATACTGATAGAATCGCGTTAGTTAATTCAAAAACAAATAAGGCTCTGACGCTTACTGAAGCTGGTGCGATTACGTATGACGGCAAAAATATAGTACTAGTTGGTGATTATGGAGTTGGGACCTTTGCTGCGCATATTCCTGATAATACAGACTTATTTATTTTTTTTAAAACTGCAGGTACCGGTTTTTATAGAACAGGATCTAATGTTATCAATAAACCGTCTAGCTACGGATGGGCAGACTTTGTATGGATAATGCATGCAGATGGACACGGAAGGCTTATTTGTTATACGAATGATAATCGCACATTTGAAACTAGGCAAAATGGTGGAAAATTTGACCCGTGGATGGAGATGCTGCGAGAGGGTACTTTTGGACTTGGCGCTACTTATACGCAGCAACTAATTAAAATTACAGATTACAGCAGTGCAGTTAATCAGACATTAGGTTTTATATATAACGATAGTGGGGCGATTCAGGCACCATCTGCATGGGGTGGTGGTATTCGTTTTGGACGAGATCCAAAAGCATCATCTAGCATATTATATTCACCAGACTGGAACACAAGACTATTTCTGTCAGCCGGATTAGCGAATGGGAAAATGTCAGATTGGGTTGAATTTTACTCGACGGGAAACACAACAAAAGACTCAAACGGTAACTTAAAAGCAGCATCCCCAGTCATTAAAGTTTATTCAGACCATGTCGAACTTAATGACGAATCAGAGGGTGTCGAACTAGAAAAGCTGGGTACTGGTCGCTATAAGCTCAAGGGCACTCTCGGAATGAACTCCGATGCTAGCTGGGGCGGTATTCATGGTGGTTTAGTGGTACCGAATGGGATTAACAATTTACCATTGGTATGGGCTGATTTTGACGTGCTACCGGATGGTGACATCATCATTGAAACCCGCTATAGAAAGCACACTCTTCATCATCGACTCGAAGCCCAGCGACTAATGACTTATCCAGAGTTTCTCGATGAGAATAATGTTGAGCGCGAAGACTATGACTATTGCGATATTCCGAACGGTCACTGGATTGATGTTCGTGTGAACATGCCAAGTGATTCTATCTACAATCAGAAGCTAGCTGAAGCAGAGCGACTAGCGAAAAGTGAAGCATAGAAGCTCGCGGAAGAAGAAGCTAAAATTATATGGAATTAATTTACTAAACAATAAATATGACTCCATATTTGAATGATATGTCAATTTAGTTATTACAGCCTATAATGTAAATTGCATATAAATATCTTTAAATAACTTACCTAGCATTTCGTTTTTGTAATTTTTAATATCAAATCGTAATGATGTTTCTTCCTTCATATCTTTTGTGATTAATAGTTTTTTTATTTTTATCTGCTCGTCAAAGTCTAATTTGGCCAAGGCAAAGTTATACGCCTCATAAATGAAGTATTGATAACGTTCATTTATTAAGAATACAGAGTTTGAATTATCAGCTTTGACACTTGAGTATAGAGTTTCTATCTTTAGTAAATTAATTGGAGTATTGATGATATCTATTGGATTTATTATTTGTTCAGCTTTAATTCTAAATTGAATCTCTTCATTATCGAAAAATGGGTGAAGATGCTCGTTTTTAAAAAAATTTATTGTATTTTTTAGGCTAGAATTACAACTCGAGCAAGAGGGAACCAAATTATAAAGTGACAATCCTAAATGAGGATAACTAGCTTTGTCGTAAAAATGGTCTAGTGACGGGCGAAATCCACGATCTGCCGAATATGTTGTGATGGAGTACGAATGATTGCAATACGGACATGTTCGTAACTTTGATTTCGAGCATAATGTATAGGCGTTATAGCTTTTGGATTTATCAGAAAATGAACCATAGTTTATTACATTTTTTATTTCGCGAAAAAAATATTTTTTAAATTCATGGTTATTTCGTTGATTTATCGCATTTTCTAGCAGAAATATGCTTTTCTTGTAATGAGTTAATGAGCGCGAAAGGATGAGTCTGTGAACACTCTTTAAAAAATAATATGTGTAACTCGGCGGACCAATCATGTTGTCTACTTGTTTGTAATACTCTCTGAGTATTGTTCTAAGGTATTCTCTATGCTCAACTTCACTATGCTCCCAATTCCTTGGTGAGGAAATGATCATTTTTTATCTCCAATGTTGAACTGCCTCTTAAACTCTCTTCTTAGTATTTCACTATCTATATATTCTAAGATTTTATAATCCTTTTTAGAGGCATTGTCACTAATGAAATTATTATATAATTCATTTATTTTTGTAGTTGCAAACTCACCGATAGTAGTAGTACCAAAAGATTCACTAAAAAGCATATGCATAGGAGAAGCAAATGTAAATTTTGGTGAGACCTCTTTATCAAGAGAATATACGAATCGTCTTGGAACATCTGTTGCGAGTAATGGAGAGTGGCTAGCTAAGATAACTTGGATTATTTTAATTCCATTCTCATTTTTAATTTCTGTTAAAAGTTTGTTTATATGAAATATATACATTCTTTGCCACTCTAAATGTAAAAATGCATCACCTTCATCAATTAGAATAAGAATTTTCTCTATGCCTTTCCTAGATAAAGAATTCAATTTAGTGGTTATGGAGGTAAATTGATTCATTACGGCGAGTTCACCGGAGCTCATGCTGGTATGAGTTATCTTAAAATGACCTTTTAGCTCTATTTTTTCTATTTCCTTGATCGTTTTTGAATTTTTCAATTGAATAACGAAGTTATTTTCCCAATTATATGAAAAATAGTCTTCATTTTTTTTTAGGAATTTTAAAATATTATTATAAGCTGTCATTACTTGTTCGTGATTTGAAGGTTTTCTTATTCCTTTTATCTCCTCGATATTACCGAAAAATAGAATAAAAAAGTACAAAGCTCGTCTATTATTAGTTCGGTTTGTGCTTCTTTTCATACTATTAATTGATATGAAGAATGAAAGTATTTTGCAAATATCAAAGTTGGAGGTTAGCCAGTTTATTATCTCATTTTGAATTTCATTTTTACATCTTTCGGTTGAATGTACATATTGTTCTATATCATCTTTTGATTTCAATTTGTTTTTTCTTATGTCTAAGTACTCGTTAAAATATTTAAATTTGGAGAAAAAAGTGAAGCTTGGATTGTTTTTTAGTGACATGTTACAAATAGCAGTTATAAATATATTTCTTATAATTGGTTTTGAGTTAACTCGTGATGTAGCAGTAAGGTTATAATCAATGCCAAATTCTTTAAAGACATTACTGTGTTTATGTAGATTTTCAAATCGACTTTTACTACTATCTGTTAACGAAGCATTTTCAAGTCTATCTCTGTGAGTAAATTTTTGTTGATAAGGGACAGGGGTATAATATATACATCCCCATTCAAGTTTTTGCTGTTCATCACCAGAGGCGAATCTTAACTTACATTCATTACCAAACTCGTTGAAGTCAGTATTAGTTAATTCCCTCGCAATACTACATAGTAACTCAGTTTTCCCCGAACCATTCTTGCCAATAATCAATGTAAGTGAATCAACATCAAATATATTTTCATCATCGTTGATAGTTGAACGTAGCGGTATTTTTTGAGATTCATACTCGATATCTAAAATCATCATCTATCCTACTTTTATTATGGTTACTATAGCTTTAATTATTAAAAAACTCGTTGGCAGTTAGCGTATTTAAATATTACTCATATCCCTTGTTATCTATTTGTTAGAAGAACCCGAATTTGTATTCCTCTTAGGAGAGTCAGCAATTGTAGATTCTGTAACCACTTATTAGATAGAGGGTTACGGCACTTCTACATTTAGCTCAAACCTGAATAGCAGAGTTAGTCGTCTTATATACAGTAAAAAGAGTTTGGTCAATTATAAAAGATGAGTGTTGTGATAGGGTTTTAACCCTACTGCTATTCTGCTTAAAATTCAAGCACAAAAACTGAAGTAGTGGTCTGTTATGTGTTGTGAAAGATGGGTACATAATAAAGTTTGAGCATATAAAAATCGATTGATTTGCGTTCAATGTTTGAGAAATAGCAGTTATCAAAACTAAATTAATCATTTATGTTATCAATGACTTAAAATCCACTATTTTTATCATGAAAAAGATAAAGTATTGATGATAATATGATAAATATCAGATATTTATGATTAATGTATCTATATACTGCTGCGCCACATGGGTTGGGTTGAAGCGGCTGACTTAATCGTTAAAGGTATGGAAGGCGCAATCGCGGCTAAAACTGTAACTTACGATTTCGAACGTCAATTAGAAGGCGCTAAATTACTGAAATGTAGCGAATTCGGCGACGCAATCATTAAACACATGTAATTTGTTACGTAGTGTGATTAATAACGGGAGCCTAAAAGCTCCCGTTTTATTTTGTCTAAAAAAATACTTCTGCAAAACTCCTGCAAAACTCTTCTGCAAAACTGGTTATAAGATGAGCGTTATTATCATTTATAAAACTAGTCATATTATCTTTATTATAGAAAATCATATCTAATTGGGCGGGAGATAACTAATATATAAGTTAAAATATTTTTTATGTTATGCATATTAATGAAAAGGATAATATCACATCATGTTTAATTTGATTATGGCTGGTACGCCTGATGTATTTGATTACTGGATTATGTTTGAAAGAGACAAAGGAAAAGGGAGTTTTCCTGTTTCACGTATGTTAGAAAATACCTCGGAAGATATTCGGAAAAATTTGATTCCATTGAACGAAAAAACACTTACTATTATTGAAAGTCTTCCTGTTTTGTTTATGACCGAGAAATATAGCGATGTTGATAGTAAAAAAAATGATGAATATATTGATATCTGTATAGGTACTATATCTAATGTAAGACTTGAGCAAAAAAATATTCTATTCTCATTTGAAATTTTTCAACGTAAACACAAAATCCTAATAGAAAATAAAAAATCATTTGAAAAAGCGTTAGAGTTGGGAACTTTTGGGCTAAGCAGAACTCATTGGGGGATAAAAGATAAAGATATACAAAGTACACTAGATAGTTTGGGTATAAATATTCAAAGTGATGCTCAGCAGCAAATAACTCTACCACCAGCAGAACAGCATGTTTATGAGGAAGTTGAGGATTTAATGTCTTTTTTGGATAAGGTTCTTAATTGGCATGGCTCAGAGGGGGAGGAGGTATTTTATAGAGGGCATTCTGATGCTTCATATGAGTTAGCACCTTCGCTATTTAGACGAAACAAGAATGGAGGCTTCATGTATTTACATGATGAAGCCAGCTTAGTACGTGAAGCGCTGACCGCAAGACCGTCTGAATTTATTGATGATAACACAATGCTAGATAAATTGGTGAGGATGCAGCATTATGGACTGCCAACTAGATTATTGGATATAACAGCTAATCCATTGATTGCACTTTATTTTGCTTGTAGTGGTGTTAAATATGATGATGATGGCAATGAGATTGATGGGCATGTCATAATATTTAAAACAGATAAAAATAAAATTAAATTTTTTGACTCTGATACAGTAAGTTGTATTGCTAATTTATCTATGCTTAATCACGATCTTAAAAAAGAATTAGATATTAAAAATGAAATGGTTGAGTTCAATAAAATAGAAGCTTGTAAAAAACTCATTCATTACATTAAAGATGAAAAACCATATTTTGAGAACGTAGTTATTCCTTCTGATTTAGAAAGGATTCTATTTGTGAAAGGAAGAGTTAGTAATGAGCGAATTCTATCTTAATCTGGAGCTTTTCTATTATTTGGAAATAATGCCGTATTTCCGGATTTAGTTCCAGAGAACGAATCCCAATTCACTCAAGAATTTCAAGTCAATAGACTAGTAATTAAAAATAAACAAAAAATTCTTCAAGAGTTAGCACGAGTTAATATTACCGAAGCTACAGTATATCAAGGCATGGAAAGAACTATGAAGTTAATTGCGAATAAGTTTCTGAATAAAGAATAAAAAATGAATGGTGTGGATCATATCATGAACACACCATTTTATTGATATGTTGAATTATATCTATTTTATTTATAGTAATTATTTTATAGTTAACACTTGCCAATTTTTTCCTCGATCATCATGATATTTATCTGTCATTGCTTGGCTCTTATGACCCAATAATGTTTTAGTATCTATGCCTTGTTCTCTATATAGTCTCTCCGATAAAGAGCGCTGCTCGTGAAAGCTTGGGGGTGTTCCATCTTCCCATTTCAATTCAGTCTGATCCCTAATTCTCTGAAAAAGTGTAGTGATAGCATTACCAGTAACTTGCCCACCACGTTTAGCTTGTGATGTTGTATGGTGATAATGAAGTATATAGGGACTAACTATTAGATCCCGGCATCGAGCAATAACATCTCTTAATGAATACCCCAACTTTTCACAATGCAATGAAAGAGGGATCGCAATTTTAGATCCTGTTTTCTCTTGAATTATGTGTAAGTGGTCATCCCAAATATCATCAAATCTAAGTTTAGCGATATCACCCAAACGTTGCCCTGTCACAACAGCCAGTAACATTGCATTTTGTAAGTAACGCTGTGTTTTTTCAGCCTCATTAAAGATCACTAGCCACTCATCAAAATCTAGGCGCTGACGCTTAATTCTGTTCATTGGTAATTTAGTTGCTTGTGCTGGGTTATATCCTGGTGGAACTTCACCAGCATGTTGAGCTTCTTTGAATACATCAACTAAGACCATTCTGACGACCTGAGCCATTCTTGTTTGCCCACGCTCTTTGTATTCATCAACGATGGAAGCAATATCCCTAACATCTATTTCAGAAATAATTTCATTACCACATGCTTTACGGAACGCTTCAACCGGCGCTATTTTTTGTTTGTAGGTATTTTGTTTTATTTCGCCATATTCCAGACGTTCTTTTTGTATTTTTAAAAACTGATCTAGCCATGTATGGACGGTGATACCTTTTTTCAGCTTGCGGCTTATTTCATCTTTGGCTTTGATTAACTGATTCATTTTTGCTTCGGCTAGGCGAGAGTTAGCCTCTATCGCAATCTCTTTTGCTGCGCTTTCATCTGTGCCTAATCCGTGGAATTTACCAGTTATAGGATGTTTATAACGCCAGTACACTTTCTTTGTTCTGGCGTCGATATAACATGATAATCCCGGTATGTTGATATTGTATTTACGTGGACGAGCCATCCTCTAATATCCTCAGTAATCGCGGATCATCATTATGCTTAATTGTTGGTTTGCTATTCATTCCAATAAATCTCGCATTTGTGTCAACCCGCCAACAGCGACCAGCCTTAAATGGCTGAGGTGATATCATGCCGTTTTTTGCGTAACGTATTAGCGTTTGATAACTAGGCACCGGTGATTCAAACTCTTCTTGTGCCCATGTTTTCAATGTTTTTGTACGTGTCACAATAATTACCTCCACATATCTGCCCGCATGCAGACTAAAAATTCAACCACAAATACTAGGTACGATTTAACCTCACACAACAATTCTGTAAACTGAGTTAACTGTCTGGATATATCCATCAGCAAAATAAGTATCGATATTGATTACTCGTGAGGTTTGAATAGAAGCTCCATCGTAGAATCGATTTTTCTTATCGTTGAAGATTTTCCCGTAAGCGCCATAACCGTAGATTTCTTCAAGCTTTAGATCGGCGTCATACTCAGGAGTAATCCCGGTCAATTGGTTATAACGATGAACAAACATGGCTCGAGCCTGAATGGGTAATAATGGATTTACATTGATTAAATCGCTAGCCGGGATACCCTCCAAAATCGCCCATGGATTTTTACCATCTACATCTAAATCGCGGCGTTCTGTTGCAAGCATTGTCAGATCCGCATAGTGAACAACATCACTAATCACTGTTGGTAAGTTCCATTTATCGCAAATAACAGACTGAATAGCCTTTTCGATTGCTTTATATTCCGGCAGCAATGCTTTTAATGGCGTTGGCAAGTCACGGCAATAAGCCTCAGCGGCATCATGCAGTAATGCTTCTAACGCGTACTCAGGCGGTACAAGCTGGCTAACATAAACAGAGTGTTGAGCCACAGAATAGAAAGAGTCAATTTGACCAGCAAAGCGACATTCGTTAGATAAACCCTGTGCAATATCTTCGATAGAAATATCTTCCGCACAGATATTAATGAAGTCGAAATGCTTGCCAGTAAAAGTTGAGATATAAGACATAATTACTCCACATGATAAATAGCGCCACCAGATCAGTGGCGCATAAATTAATTAAGCTGAAAAATTCCCAATGAATGTTTCAATTTGAGTTTCTTCGAAATTAGCAGAAAGAATATCGCGAAATTCTTGAGCCATTAGCTCTTGAAGGTTTTCAAGTTGAACAATGCGAAGCACCAGTGTTGGTGTATCTTGTGAGGTTAAAATGCTATAGCGCAGCTTAATTGCTCGTTCTTGTAATTCATCATATGGAGTGCATTTGAATTCAAAAGCAGCAGGCATAATGTCTTTACTTTTTGCTTCGACATTTTCCATCACAGAGCGTCGTGCTGAGAAATCACTATCTTCATGATCTGAAGAACGACTTGATTCGATCGTAATTCGGCGAACAGCACCAATTGCTTGCTTAATATCTAAAACATTACCGTCAGCATCGAATGCTAATAAGTGATCGCGCCAATCTTCTAACCACTCAGCAAGTTCTTTCTGACCTTGCTTGCGCCCATTTACTGATAGCACAGCAGAAAAAGGCGACGTCTTTTTCAGTACGATAAGTGCAGAGTTATCAGCATGACCAGGATATTCAATAGTGCCTAAGTTAAAGATAGTTCTTGCTGTCATATCTTCAGCATCGATAAAACAACGGACACCAGGAGCGTCAGAATACCCAACACTATATTTAACAAAATCATTAATGCTGATGGTTTTTAATGAACCACGAAAGCGATAACGACCATTTTGATATCGTTCTAAATTAACAATTTCTAAACCATTTGGTACGGCTACTGCTGGGCATGGCATATTTTCAACAGCATTTAAGCGAACACCAGAAATAGCTAGTTCCGTAATTTGAGAAATAGCATCACCATTTAATTGAGACATAAAAGCTCCTACTTATTTAATAAAGTATTTTTAAAGATTGGTATTTAAATAAAAAAAGAAATTAATTAACTTGCCTTAATTTCCCATCAGGATCGCCATTGATAGCGAATAATTGCCCCTGATCTTCTTGCATAACTGAAAGCTTACCGCCTTTATTGACATACATCGGCGTTTCGGTGGTATCTTCTTCAGAGCGCTTGCCGCGAGGCGTTGGTGCAGCAAACTTAAGTTTATGGGAAATCATAACTCGCTTTTCTTCAATTGAGTTATTCAGGCGGGAAATATCCATTTCAATAATAACTTTCCCTTTTCCACCGTTATTTAAAACGCCTAATGCAA
Source organism: Providencia sp. PROV208 (assembly GCF_028479465.1). Lineage (NCBI taxonomy): Bacteria > Pseudomonadati > Pseudomonadota > Gammaproteobacteria > Enterobacterales > Morganellaceae > Providencia > Providencia sp. PROV208. The sequence continues at coordinate 25,458 of NZ_JAMPNS010000028.1, forward strand.
CATCATTTAATACAGCTGAAACTTTATTTTCAAATACACCACCATCTAATTCCCCAAGGAATTCCGGTACATTTGTTTTTTTATCTTCACTCATGAGTTGATCCTCATTAAAGGTTATTACTCCACAGATAAGACCGCTAATATTGATTAGACATATTTACCCGTATGAACTGATTAAATATCTGCGGTCTTATGTGTAATGTAAAAAAAGGGTGGCTACTGAACAGAACATTATCATCATCCTCGTAGTGTAGAAGATTCAGGTCGCCACCAAAATTATCAATAACTACTAACTAGCACTGGTATTATTATTTTCAGCTTGGATCCGGAGATAGATTTCTTCGCGGTGAATACTTGTATCTTTTGGTGCTTCGATACCAATCCGCACTTGGCATCCTTTAATTCCCAAAACAGTGACTTTGACATCATCACCAATAACAACGGTTTCACCGGTACGACGGGTTAAAATAAGCATTCCACTAATTACTCCACATAGTTGATTAGTTGGTTGCTGGTAGGTCTAGACCTGCATTGCAGATCTCAGTTTGCTCGTAAATATCATCTTCGATTTTTACCAGCTTTTCTTTGAGTTCTGCGTAGGCAGCGTTAAGGCTTTCAAGTTTTTTAAGTGCAGCAGCTTTCTCCAAAATCCACGCATGAATTTCATCTGTGGACATTGGGTTGTTAAAAGTAACGATTGGTGTGCTTGAATTAGATTGCATAAGTTCCCTCCTATTCCTTGTGTGAAATAAGAATGCAACTAAAAGTAGATGATGTCAACAACTAAAAGTAGAAATTAAATGCAAAATAAAACCAGCTTAATGCTGGCTTATTGAATTATGCGAATTGTTTTAACGACATAGGCAAGCTTCGAATTAATTTTCCATGAAAATATAATTCATGCATTTCATGGTCCTCAATATAGAAGGGGGGGTAAAATTCATTATCAGACATAACAGCTAATTTTCTGCCTTTAACTCTTTGTAATCTCTTTATAAATGTTGACCCTTCAAAGTTAAAAACATAAATACCATCGCCTGTAAATTGCTCAATTTTGGTATCTATAAAGAGTAAGTCTTTAGGGTTCAGTGTTGGCGACATGCTATCACCATCAGCATTTATAATGACAACATCATCAAGACTATTTCTACCGAAAAGCTCATAAACCCTTTCTTTGGGAATTTCTATAGATCGGATTATCTCAGGGAAGGGGTTATTGATGTAACCATTCCCAGCAGATGCAAATGCTTCGATTTGCCTCACTGTTACCGTGTCTCTTTCTTGTTCTTCGCCAAAGCTTCCATATATATCAACGCCATAGTCGAGATAAACTGGTGTGGAATGCACCGTATTTGCTACTTGTTCCATTTTGTCATCTCTGGGCTTTGCAGTTCCAAGCGTATAACGTCGAGCCATTTCATAGGAAACACCGACATTTTCAGACAGCTGTTTAACATCAACACCAGCATCTCTCATGCGCTCAGTAAGTCTCTTAGCGAAATCACTGTATTTTGTATTTTCTACCATAAGTAGAAGTCTATCTCGCACTTTAAGTATTGTCATTTCTATTTTAAGTTGCTTATTGTGTCTACTTTAAGTAGTATTTATTCTATTCTTAATCGGAGAAGAAAAATGAATAAAGAAAATATTACAGAGAGAGCAATTAGAGCCGTCGGTGTCCCATCTTCCGTCTCGCGTTTATTCGGCTTTAATTCACCTCAATCGGTTTTTAATTGGATTAAAAACAACAAAGTTCCCGCGGAGCGTGTAATTCAACTCTGCAAAATGGGGGGATGGGAAATTTCTCCACACCAACTTAGACCGGATCTCTATCCAAATGAGCTTGATGGTTTACCAAACAGTACCAAAAGCAACTAACAGAGTTAACTACCAACAAAACAACGGAATTGTAGATATGTGCAAACAAACACTAAAAGAAGTCGTGAAAGAAATGTGCAAAGCATTCCCCGGTGGTCGTTCAGCGATGGCGGGTGCTTTGGGGATATCTGAAACAACGTTCAACAACAAGCTGTATGAGAAAAACGGCTGTCGCTTTTTTGAAATTGATGAGCTGGAAGCGATTGAAGAGTTGTCCGGTACTGAGTTGCTGGTGGCTTATCACATGGAACGCCACGGAATTACGCCAGCGGTGAAAATCGAAGCAGAGAGCTTAGACACAGTTGAGTTATTCGATATTCAAATGCGTTTGGGGGCAATGCAGGGGGCGTTAAGCGTTTTAATCAAAGACAGTATTTCTGACGGCGTTTTAACACCAGATGAAATTACAGCTATCTACAGAAAAATGGAGAAAGTCTTTGCTTATGCGTTGGGCTTCGTAGGTTCTTTAGAAAGCGTTTATGGGATTAAACAATGATGAGCATAGCCAGAAAGGGTGACGCCCAGATATGCGGTCCGGGCGTCGGGGGCGCTAAAAACATTTGTGGAGTAATTAGCATGAGCAGTTTAAACCAAATCAGAGCTAAAAAGCAATTCCGCTGCTTACCAGCTTCTAAAAGTGGCCCGTTTCAATATGTAGAAATCATAACTTCAGCAGATGCTTCGGGCAACTACCAGACTGAGCAGCAATTGGTAGATATCGCTGAGTTGAGAAACGACTGGGCTAACTTTTATTTCAATAGCAAAGGCGAGGCGCATGTCTAATGAAAACCCAAATAATCTTAATCGGGTGTATCTGGATAAGCGTGGTATTCGTGTTCGCGTCATACGTTATGAACGAGAAAAACAGTGGGTCATATACCTGCGTGACGGCTATGAACATGAATGCTTCGCCCCTTTGTACAAATTTAAAGATGAATTCACAAGGGTGATGGAATGAGCAGCCTGTTACTACTTAAAACACGCCCTCAAATCGTTATACCAGAGCTGGCGGTACGTTTGGGCTTGAATGAGGCTCTATTGCTTCAGCAAGTTCAATACTGGCTATCTGAAACCTCGTCAGGTGTTGATCATGATGGTAGGCGCTGGGTCTATAACACTATTGAAGAATGGCGTGAACAGTTCCCGTATTTTTCTGAATCCACAATTAAACGTGCATTTAATAATTTAAAGAAATTAGGTGTATTAAATATTGAGCAAATTAATAAGCGCACGCATGACCGTACTAATTATTACTCTATAAATTATGAACATGCGTTATTATCCGATGAGGTCAAATTGAACTCATCGAGCAGTTCATCCGAGGCTATTCGAACAGGTCAAAATGACCTTATCGATAAGCGCAAAATGAAACGTTCGAACACTACCAAAATGACCTCATCGAACGGGTCAAATTGCCCTGATCTTACAGAGAGTACTACAGAGAATACTCAAGAGATTACAACAGAGAGTAACTCTTTTTGTCAGGCTCATGCTGAGCCCGACCACGCACAAATTGTTTTAGAACATTTCAACAAGGTTACTCATTCAAGTTATCGCGATGGTAAAACCACTATGGGACACATCAGAGCCCGTCTAGCTGAAAACTACACTTCAGATGATTTAATTCTGGTAACTGACTACATCACGGCTAAGTGGATGAATGACTCAAAAATGAGTGATTACCTGCGTCCAAAAACACTATTCAGCCCTGAGAACTGCATGGAGTATTTCGAAAAGGCTCAGAAATGGCATGAAGCTGGGCGTCCTGTATGTGCTAACGGAAAATGGCTAAAGCCCGGTGAAGTAGCTGTAAGCATCGACACTGTTCAGCGTGATGAAGCATTCACTCGCATCATTGGTTCCCGTTTAAAGCCACAGAGCAGAGTCGAAGAAATTGCGAGTAATTTAGCCGGCAAGACCGGAATTAGAACAGCAAAAGAATTTCAGGGACGACAAATGTGGATCAGCATTTGGAAGCAAGCAACTGAACAAGCAGCGAGAGAGGTGTCGGCATGATGCGTAGTGAAGCTAAAAAAATTTACGGTACTAACGTTTTTGGCATTGTCGCCACGCTGCATCAGCTGCGCCGTTGGTGGGCTATTCGTGACTTACGTAGTCGTTGGAATGATTCTCGTGATGGCTTAGTTACTTGCAGAAAATTCAGCCATCTAAGCCACTACGCTGATTATTTTCAAGTTCAGCAGCGTTATACCCGCATTCGTTTGTATACGAAAGCCCACCAGCAGCGAGGTGTTATCTGATGGCTGTTTATTCAAGCAATACCGCACCCGAAGATAAAGACTGCTGGCAAACACCACAATGGCTGTTTGAAGCTTTAACGCTGGAATTTGGTTTCTGGCTAGATGTTGCAGCAAATGAACAAAATGCCTTGTGCCCCTATTTTTTAACGATAGAGCACGATGCATTAAAAAGTGACTGGGTTAGTCATGGGGCTATTTGGTGTAACCCGCCATATAGCAACCCTAAGCCGTGGATTGAAAAAGCCGCGGAGCAATGCATTAAGCGGAATCAAGCCGTCGTCATGCTGGTACCGGCAGATCAATCAACATCCTGGTATTCGTTAGCACTAAAAAGCGTTGATGAAATTCGTTTAATCGTGGATGGGCGCATTAACTTCATCGACCCAAGGACGGGAAAGGAGAAGAAAGGGAATAGCAAGGGATCAATGTTTCTTATTTGGCGTCCATATTCACAACCACAGGCTAGGGTTACGCACGTATCAAAACATCGTCTTATTGAGATTGGTGAGGCTTCATTAAATGGGGAAGCGGCATGAGAGACAATGTTTATTTAAGAAGCATCGATGTCATAAAAGCTGTTAGGCACTTAGATGTATTCACTCAGCGTCATGTAGAAAGACTTCTTTGCTTCACATACTCAGAAGCTAATCACGCGATAAAGATGTTGGTAGATCTCGGATGCGTTAAGTCGATAGGAAAACGAAAAGCATCCCATAAAAACATTGAAGTTTATCACTATGAAGTAGATCCGATGGCAATAACGAAGTTAAAGGTTGCTAGAGGAAAAGATACTGAGCCAGTGTTCAAGGAAAAGAAGGAAAGGGATAAAGAGCATATTTTCTGCGGGATAACTGTTGTTGAAAAAGCTTACATCGGCGATATGGGAAGTCCTTTGCTTAAACAGCTAGATAAACTGCTGGCGGGAGTTAGAGCATGAAAGACAAGATGCCAGAAATTCACCAGTGCAAGTGCGGTAGCGAAGATCTACATATCGAAACGCTTGAGTACCGCACTTGGTTTTATGTTTATTGCCACGGTTGTGGCGCTAACGGTCCAGCGATAAATGACAAGCTAGAAGCCGTAAGAATCTGGAATAAGGTGGTCGCTAATGCCTAAAAAATGCATGTTCTGTGGCGGCAATGCTGATTTGCATTGCGATGGGGTTATTTGCTACATCGGTGAGAAAAATGATAGAGGCGTATTATCCAGATTCTCATCGGCTTACACTTGCGATGCTCTTATGTGTGCAAGTTGCTCAACCTTCCATGGCAATTTTCATTGGCGCAAGGGACGCTCTGGTGGTTGTGAATCAATTGATTATTGCCCTATTTGCGAAAGTCAGGAAATAGGCTTTGGGCGCCATTATGTTTTTTATGAAATTGGTCAGGTCAAAGTCTATCGTCAAGCTCACTACGCTAAGTTCAATTCAGCTAAAGGCAATCATCTATCTGCTATTCGAGGTGGGGGTCAAATATGTCTGGATCTATAACCCTAACGCTACCATTTCCGCCAAGTGTTAACGCTTGCTGGCGGAATATCAACGGTAAAACTCTGATCAGTGCAAAAGGGCGCGCGTTCCGGGCAAATGCAGCTGCAGCCATCTATGAGCAATTACGTAGAAGACCGAAAGCAATCACTGAGCATGTATCTGTCATTGTTAAGATGTATCCACCATCAAAACGCCGAATGGATATCGATAATTACTTGAAAGCACCTTTTGATGCATTAACTCATGCAGGTGTTTGGAGTGATGATGTTCAGGTTAGGCGCGCAATAATTGAATGGTGTGAAGTAGTCAAAGGTGGTCGATTTGAAATTGAGATACACCCTCTTAATACGGAAGGGGGAAAATCAGCATGATTCATCAATGGATATTAACTCCAATCATCATTCCAGAAGTGAATGCAGTGATGTTTAAACCAGGGGCGAGCCTAGGTATGTTTAGTGGCCGAATGCTTATCACGACATTACCTGATGAATTAAAGCATCAACCCTCGGGTTTAATTTCTCCTTCTCAACATAACTTCAGCGACGAGGTGAGCGGTGAACGGGTATCAAAACCTGTATTAAATTTAACCATAGACGCTGAGCCACCAGCAAGTTTTATGAAATTACCGAAGTTTCAGCGCTGGGAGAGTGTGAAATATCTGCAATGGGTTAAATCACAGCCTTGCTGCGTATGCGGTGCTACTTCCGATGATGCCCATCATATTATCGGCTACGGGCAGGGTGGCATAGGCACAAAGGCTCATGACTTGTTCACTATCCCACTGTGTCGAGTTCACCACAGCGAGTTACACAAAGATCCAAAGCAGTGGGAGCAAGAAAACGGTAGCCAGCTAGTTTTGTTATTTAAATTTCTAGATCGCTCTATTGGTCTAGGCGTATTTGGTTAAGGCGTTGTGCGGAACGTAGTGGAGATTATTGCATGAGAGATATTCAGTTAGTTTTAGAGCGCTGGGGTGGTTGGGCTGCCGAAGGTAAAAGTCGTGTTGGTTATTCACCAATTGCTGCAGGGTTTAAAGGCTTGCTCCCTAATGTGAATGGTGCGCGACTTTCTTGTTGCGATGACGATGGAATACTTATCGACTCGGCTGTTGGACTGTTAATTAAAGCTGGTAAAAAAGATGAATATGATCTGATAGAAAAACATTACATCAAGAATATATCAAAATCTGCAATAGCAAGGTATATGAAGTGTTCAGAGGGCAAGATTAGACAAAAGCTCATGATAGCCGAAACCTTTATTGATGCCTGTTTGATCATGGCTGGTGCAGTTTTAGAAATGGACGAATGGACAAATAAATCAACAATTGATAGTTAAATACTTTTCGTTACGAATTTTGGGTGCTAGTGTGATAAGAGTCAATGTTTGGAGTCTAGCTTACAGAATGGTTTCTTGCTCCTTTATTATTTATAATTGTGGACATTGAAAAAAACCGAAAATAAATTATTATTTCCGGTTTTGGGAATTGCTAGTTATTTACTTTTAGTTCAACAGATAGTGAAAGGCTAAGGCTACAAAGTTTTAAGCCTAGTCTACACTTTGTTAAAATTCTCTTGTTTAATAATGTCTTAAGCATTTTAAAAATCCTAAGAATGTAAAAGTTTGCCAGCTAACCTTTACAACGAACTTATTGATGCTTAGTATTACAAGGGACTAAGTTGAAATACAGTCAGCATTTAAATTTGTTAAAAATTTTAGTTGGCTCCGGGAAAGGCTAGAAAGCATCTGTTTTCTAGCCTTTTTCTTTAACAACAACTCCAAGATAATGTTAATGTGCTATTTGATCAAGTGTACAAATCTGACAGATCTTGTGGATAACTTCTTGATAAGAAAAATTGTTCATGTTGTCAAGCCGCATGGAGTGTGAGTTCGTTAAACATTCACTTACAGACATTAGACTAAAAATTATTTTGTAAAATTGATACCGTTTGCTGTTTTCTTAACAAGCAACAATATAAAATTTTATAGCTGAAATAAAAATTACGTCAATCAGTACTAGAATTAAGTCTCACCGGTCGAGGTTTTTAAACATGTTGAATGACACTGTATGTAAAAACAGTTGTTAAAATTGTGATATCATTTGATTAATGTAGCCAACCTCATTGAATTATGTAAATTTATATATAAAATTTTCCTTATGTTTATATAAGGAAAAATATATGGCTACTTTTAAATTTTATAATATTCAGCTTCTACCTATGGATAGGAAAAAAGACTCAGAGGTGGGGGAGTCTGGATATTGTCGGCTTTTTAAATCAGTAGAGAAACAGCTTGATGATTTAAGAAAGGAAAAACAAAAATTAAGTTCGATTTCTGCGAAGCTTATCGGTGATATGTATTTTTCTGCATTTTCGTCATCAACGTACTCTTACCCATCAGAGGGTGGGAAACAATATTTAGTTCATGGCTATTTTCTTAAGTTCGATGATGTTAACACGTTGGTGGATACAGAAAGCGGGAAGATTAGTTATACATCAGCTGGAAACAATAGTAGCCGTAGATTTCAGTTTGAATATGTTTTTGATCCAAAATTACATATTTTAGCTATTCAAGACACAAAAGGATTACCTACTCGGAACGCTTTAATTAGCTCATTGAATGAAGTGTTGGGGTATCATGCAATTAAGCTTTTCCCCAATCATAGCCTAGAAATTATAGAGTTAACCTCTGCGGAATCAATACGAGATTTTTTCTTGACGCCCAAAAAAGGTTACAAGACTTATAAGGGAGAAGTAACATTCTCCAACTCAGATGATTTTGATTTTGATGCAGAGGATGAGCTTAGAGAGCTAGCTGGAGAGCTTGAGTCTGAGCTTAAAACTAATGAAGTGCATAGATGGGAAACTCAATATCGAAGCTTTAAAGGTTCTTTGATGAATGACTTACCGAAAAATGCGAAGGCTCAATTAATTTTAGCTGCAAAATTTGGTAATGCAGAAGTTAGCTATAGAGATGAACATGATGAGTTGAAAAAATACAAAATGGAAGACTATCCTGTTAAGGAAAGGCTTCAGGAATCAAATACAGCCCAAGGGATAAAGAACAGAGCTTTAGATATTAAAAACTTGATTACTCAAGCAAATAGAAAAGCTAAAAAGGCATTAAAAGCAATCAAGGTTAACAAAAACATCTTCAATAAAGATGAGTGAGATAGGAAAAAAATATGACAGAGCCTATAAAATATCTGATTTATAAAAGAATTAGATCTACTCCGATTGTAGGCTCTATTTTTCGTATTACCAACGCATATGCTTTCAAGGGTGAGCCTCAATGTAATGAAGTCATCGCGCCATTTAAATGCTGGTGGGATAGGATTTTTAAAAAATTTGTTGTGGTTCTTGTATTCACGATAGCTATGTTCTTTCTTGAGGATTCGTCATTAAGTGAAGCCCCATGGAATCCTGCAGATACTGTATTGAGCATTTTCCCGAGTATTTTAGGATTTGGAATTGGTGTTTACGCGTTGATGTTTATCATGCCTAGTGATTTTATGCATTACCTTAAAAAACGCCACGAATCTGGAAAAAGCCAAATAAGTCACCGTATTATACCTGTTGATATGGGATATCCTTTATCTGTTTTTATAGTGGTTTTATGTGTAGCTTCTATCTGTAAATTATTTAATCAAAATGGAGTTACTTATTTTGCAAGCTTATTATCATTATTTTATGGCTTAAGCATGTCTATAGAATTGATGTCTTTTTTGTTTAACTCCTCAGTGATGATTCAGTCTATAAGAAGTGTGGATGAGGGTAATAAAAAATGATTAGCAAGGCTTAATTAGCTCTATAAATTAAAGGTCACTTCGGTGACCTTTTTTATTACTTAAAAAGACCAATCCAATTCATAAATCTAGCTGCCATTGCTGGTGGCTTTCTATTAACTAAACATCGGAACACTCCGCAGGGGTGGATATGCGTATGCACGAAAAATACTCTAGCCCCTTTTCTTATGCTCTTGGAGTTATCACTACTGCAGCTGGGGCGTTATCGTTAGACCAATGGGCGGTGCTCATCGGGATTATCTGTACAGTCGCCACATTTTTGGTGAATTGGCACTACAAGCGGAAAGAATTCAAATTAAGAGAAGGGGAATCCAGTGGCAAAAATACCAAATAAAATCAAGGTTGCCGCTGCTGGTGGCTTAATTTCATTAACAGTCGGAATGATTGCTTATTTTGAAGGTGTTGAATATAAGCCATACAAAGACGTAGTAGGCGTGACCACGGTTTGTTTTGGGCACACCGGCGCAGACATTATTCCCACCAAAACCTATACAGAATCAGAATGTTTAGCTTTGCTTGAAAAAGACCTCAGCAAAGTTAGAAAGGGCGTAGACCCTCTAATTAAAATCGATATCGACGTTAACACACGAGCCGCAATCTATTCCTTTGCTTACAACGTAGGCACGGTTGCTTTTGCTCGTTCTACGATGCTGAAGAAACTGAATGCTGGTGATATCGCTGGTGCTTGCAACGAACTTAAACGCTGGACATACTCAGGGGGTAAAGAGTGGAAAGGCTTGATAACACGAAGAGAGATAGAAAATGCTGTATGTCTTGGAAAGTTCGACTCGGCTTATTCCTCTTCCTCGCTGGATTCATTGTCTTTGTGGCTGCTGGCATCTATGCACTCAGAGACAATACCTGCGGTGGCACTTACAAAGTAAGCTTAGAAAAACGCTGCCAAAGTGCGGTTAATTACAATAAAGCCAAGCAGGTTAACTTATGAAGATAGATAACTCAGTTTGGCTTTTTTTAATGCTCGTTATTGCAGGTTGGTGGGCTGTTACTGAATATGAAAACAACTCACTGCTTAAAGCAGATAACATCAACAAAAGCAAAGTCATTGCTACTCAGTCACTTCAATTCAATCGGTTTAATCAAATAGCCACTACGGCTTATCGCTATGGCATTCAAGCGGAAGTCAAATCACAGGAGAAAGTCATTGAATATCGAGAAATACTCAAAAAAGAGCTTACTTGTGATTTGCCTGTGCCTCAGCCTATTGCTGATGGGTTGCTCAAGTACACCCACGAATTACGGGCAATGTACGCCGATCCCCAAAACACTAACCGAACCAGTGTTGGTACCATTACCACCGGCACCCTAACTTATTGCCAAGCGGTGCTATGGATTGATTCTTTGTTATCAGCATTGGATAAGGCTAATGGTCAGCTTGAAGCCATTCAAGATATTGAACAACAAAGGCTAAACTTATAGATGGTTTCTAAGAAAATTACCTATAGTAGTTACATATAGAGAAAGCTATTTTAAAGTTTTAATACCATCTATTCTAGTGTATAAAGTAATTAGAAATAAGCGGCGGCTGCCTTTTGAGAATGGTATTTACTTATATTTTATTTGGTACAAGTGGTAGTGCTTTTGCACTAAATTTTATCACATCGGAATTAATTAGTTTTACAGCAGCTTTTCTCATGAGCAAGGGGGCCTATATGTCAAATTATATGATGGAACTGTTTAAAGGTATGAAAAACAAATTGGGCAGCCGTGGCTTCAGGGTATCCTGCTGAAGATCTTGTGAAATCCAAGTGAAAGCTAATTTCTATAAACCACCTCATGGTGGTTTTTTCTTCAAAAATTCAAATCATTTAAGCTAGTTAATATTCGTAGTTATAACAAGAATTTTCATCATGAAGCGTTTGATACATCATCCGTAGTGAACCCTATTTCTGTCATTGGTAATTACAAAGATAATAAATTTTTAAAACTACTAGATTATATTCTCAACTACCGTCACCCTGATCTCGAAAAGATAGAGAGGCTGAAGATAAAATAAAAATGCCCCAGATATCGGGGCAAAATAGAAAATAACTGCTTATGAATGAGCGTCACTATACGTTAATCATTAATGACCACAACATTAAAAAGGTAGTAATCTCAAGTGGATGTTACAAATCTGAGCCTCGCTAAATGCGGGGATTTTTAATGGCAAAAAAATAGCCTCTAGGGGTTAGAGGCTGAAAGGATCGGAATATCTATGAAAAACTAATTGCTATTAAGTCAATATACAGATTCTAAAGTCGTGCAACGAAAGCAAAGGTAAAATAAGGTTATTTTTATTCAAAGTTTGTAATCGTTAGTACGCATTTACTCCAGCGCACCGCGAGCACATTTAAAACATCAAGGTCCTACAGGAAGTACTCCTAAGAACTACCGCTATAGTTAGCTTTTTTGGGGGCTTTCTGTGCTAACAGTCTCATTTTATATAAGAAGAGACGTTATGACTGAAACAATAGCTATTCCTGAATTTAATTTCCAAAAGATGGTTGCGGCATCTGATAGTCTAGTAACGTCACTATAAGTTAACCATGAAAGACTACAACCTTCAAAGGTAGCAATCTCAAGCGGATATTACAAATATGAGCTTCCAATTAGGGGCTTTTTAATAGGCAAAAAATAGCCCGCAGAAATTTGGGCTAAAAAGAACAGTATTAACATTTAATATGATATCCATGCAAAGCATGGTAAGTAATTTTAAATTAGCAAGTTAATATAATAAATCTACGTACAAACAGAACAATTCTGTGAAGAGTTGTATGAATATATTCAGAAGTGATAAAAAAATCCCCTTCTATTAAAAGGGGAGTATTCAAGAGAAACTCATAATTATTGTAGGTCCAGTCATCCTTGAGCGGCGATAAGATGGCATCACTATTTATTTCTTAATCCAATATGAAGGTCTGATTGCTTATTCAGGTTCTGATGAGCATGGCGTTCTGCAACTAGGATAATTGCGAGAGGGCTTAGCTACAAGCCCTCTGTGTGGTAGGGATTATTTTTTTGTATAAATAATTTTCTGTGTTTCATTAGAACAGTTACCCACAACAGCACCTTGTTGTGAAGCTGCTTCTTCATTTGAAACGACAGTAATGGTAAAGCTCTCTTCAGGCACACCATTGTTAATGATTTTTTGCGTAATCTCTTCAACAACAGCTTCGCATGAAGCATTTGCAAAAACAGGAGTAAGTAGCGCAACGAACGCAGCAATAATGATTTTTCTTTGCATTTTAATGCCCTTAATTAAATTTAAAAAAGTAAGTAAAGAAATTTATTATGAAGCATTGTGAGTATACTTAAATAAAATATTCATAGCCATCAGCTAATCACTGGTGGCTTTTTCATTTGTGGAGAAAGTTATGTCAGATAAAAAAGAAGTAGCCGAGTTAAGTATCAAGGTATCAGTTGATACTACTGAGTTGGATAAGCTAGAAGCACAACTGAAGCGCATTGCTGGGTTACTGATTGATGCAGACCTAAAGAATAAGGTTGAGTTTAAGATTGATATCGCCAGTGGCAACGCCGAATTCACAGGCATAACAACTGCAATAACCCAAGCTAAGGCGTTTGTTAATGATGTCTTTATTGATAAAGCAGTAGTACAGGATGCTGTCTGTAAGGCGACGAATCACACGCCATCAAAAATCATGTGTCGGGTGGGTGATATGACATATATGCGTGATGGTTCAGTATTGCTTGGTTCAGAAGGGTACATTGGTAAAGCGGACTCCGATGCTGCTAAAGCCTTTAATGCTGAATCATTGAATCAAGCGGCAATGGTTAATGTGATAGAGACCCACAAGATTCAAGAGGCTGTCAACCTGGCTGTAGGGATAATTAAAGATCAAGATAAAGCGTTCGCTGATGCAGTGCGGCAAGTAATGCAGAAAGCTACGATTGATGTTTTGCGTAATAATGCAAAGGGAGCTTGATATGCCTCCGCGCATACCTAGAGCCTGCCGAAAGCATGGCTGCTGCAAGACAACAACTGACCGTAGTGGCTATTGTCAAGAGCACATGAATACAGGATGGGAAAGCCACCAGCAAGGTAAGAGTCGCCATGAGCGCGGTTATGGATCCAAGTGGGATAAGATACGGGCTCGCGTTTTGCATCGTGATAAACATCTGTGCCAAGAGTGCTTGAAGTCAGGTAGAGCAACTGAAGCCAAGACAGTGGACCACATCAAACCCAAAGCGCATGGTGGTACCGATGATGATAGCAACCTGCAAGTGCTGTGCTGGTCATGTCATAGAAGCAAGACGGCAAGTGAACGAACCAGAAGATAATCGCTATATGGCGATAACTTACAGAGGGGAGGGGCGGGTCAAATCCCTACCACTCTCGCCCTAAAGTACCGCCGCCTTACCTTTTGTT
>NZ_JAMPNS010000029.1:0-38534 GCF_028479465.1 Providencia sp. PROV208
TCCGTGAAGGTGGTCGTACTGTAGGTGCGGGTGTTGTTGCAAGAATCATTGCATAATACCGCTCTTTCTGAATAAGAAAGAACCACTTTAGTAAAAAGGGCATCGACTGATGCCCTTTTTATACTCAAGTTTTTAAAATGCCAACGCTGTAAACCTAAGAACCTATCTCATCAATCGTTTTAATAATTATTGGTGAGATAGGCTCTGAAACAACGATTTACTAACTGTATTGAGAGCCCGATACAGTTATATGAGATTTATTAAGGTTTTGCTCAGAAGTTATGGTATATTTTACCGCTGCCACAAAAAGAAATTTATTTTCAGAATAGGGTGGTCAATAAATTTACTGGGTATGCTGGCATATTCTATTGGTGTGCTCTGATTGCCGTACTGTATAAGTAAGGCAAGCGGGCTTTATACATATTTCATGGTAACAGGTTGAATTATGAGTGCGAATAGCGAAGCTCAAGGAAGTGGACGCAGTGCAGACATCTTCAAATGGGTAGTTGTCTGTGCCTTACTATTAGTTGCTATCGTGGGTAACTATTACTTCCGTCAATATAATCTCGCACTGCGTGCTTTTGCAGTTGTAGCTGTAGTCGCTATTGCTGGTGCTGTTGCTTTGTGGACCACAAAAGGTAAAGCAACTCTGGCGTTTGCGCGCGAAGCTCGCATCGAGGTGAAAAAAGTCATTTGGCCTACTCGCCAGGAAGCATTGCAAACAACGTTGATTGTTGCTGCTGTAACGGCTGTAATGTCATTAATCCTGTGGGGATTAGATGGTATCCTAGTGCGTTTAGTTTCATTTATTACAAGCCTGAGGTTATTCTAAATGTCAGATTTACCTAAAAAACGCTGGTATGTCATTCAGGCATTCTCTGGTTTTGAAGGTCGCGTAGCACAGTCTCTGCGTGAACATATCAAATTACATAATATGGAAGAGTTGTTCGGCGATGTTATGGTTCCAACTGAAGAAGTTGTTGAGATCCGTAGCGGTCAACGTCGTAAGAGCGAACGTAAATTCTTCCCAGGCTACGTATTAGTTCAAATGGTCATGAACGATGACTCTTGGCACTTAGTACGCAGTGTTCCGCGTGTAATGGGCTTTATCGGTGGAACGTCAGATCGTCCAGCGCCAATTAGTGATAAAGAAGTTGACGCGATCATGAATCGCTTACAACAAGTTGGTGATAAGCCACGTCCTAAAACACTATTTGAACCAGGTGAGATGGTTCGTGTTAGCGAAGGTCCATTCGCTGACTTCAACGGTGTTGTTGAAGAAATCGACTATGAAAAGAGCCGCTTAAAAGTCTCTGTTTCCATTTTTGGTCGTGCAACGCCTGTTGAGTTAGATTTCGGACAGGTAGAAAAAGCCTAATTAATCCGAGTCTCAGACTTGCAAAAGGCGCGAAATTTTCATACAATTTCGCGCCTTTTGTTTTTTATGCTTGGCAAAATACTATACAAATAGGGTTTTGCGGGGCGTTAATGTAACGGGGAGCCTTATCGACTAAGGCGTTATTACCCAATTTGAGGAAATATCATGGCTAAGAAAGTACAAGCCTACGTTAAGCTGCAAGTAGCAGCTGGTATGGCAAACCCAAGTCCACCGGTTGGTCCAGCACTGGGTCAGCAAGGTGTGAACATCATGGAATTCTGTAAAGCGTTCAACGCAAAAACAGATAGCCTGGAAAAAGGTTTACCAATTCCTGTTGTTATTACTGTTTATGCAGACCGTTCATTCACTTTCGTAACTAAAACTCCACCGGCAGCAGTTCTGCTGAAAAAAGCGGCTGGCGTTAAGTCTGGTTCTGGTAAGCCGAACAAAGACAAAGTTGGTAAAGTGACTTCTGCACAGGTTCGCGAAATCGCAGAAACTAAAGCTGCGGATATGACTGGTGCTGACGTTGACGCGATGATGCGTTCAATCGCTGGTACTGCTCGTTCCATGGGCCTGGTAGTGGAGGACTAATAGAATGGCTAAACTGACTAAGCGCATGCGCAATATCCGTGAGAAAGTTGATGTAACTAAACAGTATGACATCAATGAAGCCGTTGCTCTGCTGAAAGAATTAGCGACTGCTAAATTCGTTGAAAGCGTTGACGTAGCTATCAATCTTGGTATCGATGCTCGTAAATCTGACCAGAACGTTCGCGGTGCAACTGTACTGCCACACGGTACTGGCCGTTCAGTTCGCGTTGCTGTGTTCGCACAAGGCGCAAACGCTGAAGCTGCTAAAGCTGCTGGCGCTGAACTGGTTGGTATGGAAGATCTGGCTGATAAAATCAAAGCTGGCGAAATGAACTTTGACGTTGTTATTGCTTCTCCAGATGCAATGCGCGTTGTTGGCCAATTAGGTCAAGTTCTGGGTCCACGCGGTCTGATGCCAAACCCGAAAGTTGGTACTGTAACTCCTAACGTTGCTGAAGCTGTTAATAACGCTAAAGCGGGTCAGGTTCGTTACCGTAACGACAAAAACGGAATCATCCACACCACTATCGGTAAAGCTGATTTCGACGCTGACAAATTGAAAGAAAACTTAGAAGCACTGCTGATCGCGCTGAAAAAAGCAAAACCAGCTTCTGCTAAAGGCGTTTTCATCAAGAAAATCAGCCTGTCCACTACAATGGGCGCAGGTGTTGCTATCGACCAATCTGGTCTGTCAGCAGCAGTTTAATTCCGTTAGCATTTGCTAATCGGTAATTAGGCTTTACCTTTGCGTTAGATTTGTATAAAATTTGACGCCTCGAGTTTGTTGGGGATAGAAATATGCCCAACAAACCACAAATTTCGGTATGGAGTCTGGCCTTTCCAGACCCCGTCCAAGACCGCAGGTGTAGTTTATTAGTTACTAGTAGCTACTTAATTTACCTGCGTAGACGGTGACAGAGATACCTAGAATTTATTCTGGATTTCTATTCTGCTCACCGTGTTTTAGCGCTCTTACATAATGTTGTGTTTGAGTGATGTGAGTCCCGGGTTTTCCCGGTTAATCCAGGAGCAAGAAGCTAATGGCACTAAATCTTCAAGACAAACAAGCGATTGTTGCTGAAGTCAGCGAAGTAGCCAAAGGCGCGCTTTCTGCAGTTGTTGCTGATTCACGCGGCGTAACTGTAGCAAAAATGACTGAACTGCGTAAAGCAGGTCGCGAAGCTGGCGTTTACATTCGTGTTGTTCGCAACACTTTGATTCGTCGTGCTGTTGAAGGTACAGCGTATGATGTACTGAAAGACGCGTTTGTTGGTCCAACCTTAATTGCTTTCTCTAACGAACATCCGGGCGCTGGCGCTCGTCTGTTCAAAGAGTTCGCGAAAGCGAATCCAGCATTTGAGATTAAAGCTGCGGCCTTTGAAGGTGAGTTAATCCAAGCGAAAGATATCGATCGTCTGGCAACTCTCCCAACTTACGATGAAGCAATCGCACGCCTGATGGCAACCATGAAAGAAGCCGCTGCCGGCAAATTGGTTCGTACTCTGGCTGCTCTGCGCGATCAGAAAGAAGCTGCATAAGCCCTTTCCTTCGTTGCTTTTTAACGTATAAACTATTTCTGAATTTTAGGAACACTTGTTATGTCTATCACTAAAGACCAAATCCTTGATGCAGTTGCAGAAATGTCTGTAATGGACGTTGTTGAACTGATTACTATGATGGAAGAAAAATTCGGCGTTTCTGCTGCTGCAGCTGTTGCTGTTGCTGCGGGCCCAGCTGAAGCTGCTGAAGAAAAAACTGAGTTCGACGTTGTTCTGGCATCTGTTGGTGCGAACAAAGTTGCAGTTATCAAAGCAGTACGTGGTGCAACCGGTCTTGGCCTGAAAGAAGCTAAAGACATGGTAGAATCAGCTCCAGCAGTTATCAAAGAAGCTGCAAGCAAAGACGAAGCTGAAACTCTGAAAAAATCTCTTGAAGAAGCAGGCGCTTCTGTTGAACTTAAATAAGTTCAAATTCAAGAACGCAGCTTAAGTAATTAGGCTGATGGCTGGTGATTTTATAATCACCAGCCTTTTTGCGCTGTAAGGCGTGATGGGTGTTAACAGCTTTTCACGCAGTTTTAATGTTAACAAACAACCCCCCAATACTTCTTTCTATTGACGACTTAATATACTGTGTTCTGCGCTACGACCCGCTCGGGTAGCTCGGTAGCCTCAGGAATGCAATGAAATGATTTAAGAGTAATAGCAATGAGTATTACGGAAAGTATTCATTTTCCATTTCTTCAAAAACGCGTTCCTGTTCTGTCCTTTACCTAAGGACGAACGACTTGGGTCACTGATCAACGAGCTGAGGAAACCTATGGTTTACTCCTATACCGAGAAAAAACGTATTCGTAAGGATTTTGGTAAACGTCCACAAGTTTTGGATATACCTTATCTCCTTTCTATCCAACTTGACTCGTTCCAGAAGTTTATCGAGCAAGATCCTGATGGCCAGAATGGTTTGGAAGCAGCTTTCCGTTCTGTATTCCCAATTCAGAGCTACAGCGGCAATGCGGAACTGCAATATGTCAGCTATCGTTTAGGCGAGCCTGTTTTTGATGTTAAAGAATGTCAAATTCGCGGTGTGACGTATTCTGCACCACTGCGTGTAAAACTGCGCCTGATCGTTTATGAGCGAGAAGCACCAGAAGGCACCGTTAAAGACATCAAAGAACAAGAAGTCTACATGGGTGAAATTCCACTCATGACTGAAAACGGAACTTTTGTTATCAACGGTACTGAGCGTGTTATCGTTTCTCAGTTACACCGTAGTCCAGGTGTATTCTTTGACAGCGATAAAGGTAAAACTCACTCTTCAGGTAAAGTGCTGTATAACGCACGTATTATCCCTTACCGTGGTTCATGGCTTGATTTCGAATTTGATCCGAAAGATAACCTGTTTGTACGTATTGACCGTCGCCGTAAATTACCTGCGACCATTATTCTGCGTGCAATGGATTACAACACCGAAGAAATCTTAAATCTGTTCTTCGAAAAAACTGTATTCCAAATTCGTGATAATAAACTGATGATGACGCTGATTCCTGAGCGTTTACGTGGTGAAACTGCTTCTTTCGATATCGAAGCAAACGGCAAAGTCTATGTTGAAAAAGGCCGTCGTATCACTGCACGTCATATTCGTCAGTTAGAAAAAGAAGAAATTAACAGCATCGAAGTTCCTGTTGAATACATCGCAGGTAAAGTTGTTGCAAGAGACTATATCGATGAGAGCACTGGTGAGCTGATTTGTGCAGCGAACATGGAACTGTCATTAGATATGTTGGCACGTCTGAGCCAATCTGGTCACAAAACAATTGAAACATTGTTTACTAACGACTTAGACCACGGTGCTTATATCTCTGAAACCGTTCGTGTCGACCCAACTAACGATCGCTTAAGTGCACTGGTAGAAATCTACCGCATGATGCGTCCTGGTGAGCCACCAACTCGCGAAGCGGCAGAAAACCTGTTCGATAACTTGTTCTTCTCTGAAGACCGTTATGACTTGTCTGCTGTAGGCCGCATGAAGTTTAACCGTTCACTGAACCGCGATGAAATCGAAGGTTCTGGTATCCTGAGTGAAGAAGACATCATTGATGTTATGCGTAAACTCATCGATATCCGTAACGGTAAAGGCGAAGTCGATGATATCGACCACTTAGGTAACCGTCGTATTCGTTCCGTTGGTGAAATGGCTGAGAACCAATTCCGTGTAGGTCTGGTTCGTGTTGAGCGTGCAGTGAAAGAGCGTCTTTCTCTGGGCGACCTCGATGCATTAATGCCACAGGATATGATCAACGCTAAGCCAATTTCAGCCGCAGTTAAAGAGTTCTTTGGTTCCAGCCAGCTGTCTCAATTTATGGACCAGAACAACCCACTGTCTGAAATTACGCACAAACGCCGTATCTCTGCATTAGGCCCTGGTGGTCTGACTCGTGAACGTGCGGGCTTCGAAGTACGTGACGTACACCCAACTCACTATGGTCGTGTTTGTCCAATCGAAACGCCTGAAGGTCCGAACATCGGTCTGATCAACTCATTATCTGTTTATGCACAGACCAATGAGTATGGTTTCTTAGAAACCCCTTACCGTTTAGTTCGTGATGGCATCGTAACGGATGAAATCCATTACTTGTCTGCAATCGAAGAAGGTAACTTCATCATTGCTCAGGCAAACACCGTATTAAGTGATGATGGTCGTTTCATCGAAGAATTGATCACTTGTCGTAACAAAGGTGAATCAAGCTTATTCAGCCGTGAACAAGTTGAATATATGGACGTTTCGACTCAACAGGTTGTTTCTGTTGGTGCGTCTCTGATCCCATTCCTTGAACACGATGATGCTAACCGTGCATTGATGGGTGCAAACATGCAACGTCAAGCGGTTCCTACTTTACGTGCTGACAAACCATTAGTTGGTACAGGTATGGAACGTGCAGTAGCGGTTGACTCCGGTGTTACTGCTGTTGCTAGACGTGGTGGTTCAGTTCAATACGTTGATGCTTCTCGTATCGTTATCAAAGTTAACGAAGATGAGATGTATCCGGGCGAAGCTGGAATCGATATCTATAACCTGACTAAATACACTCGTTCTAACCAGAACACCTGTATCAACCAGATGCCTTGCGTATCTTTAGGTGAGCCAGTTGAACGTGGTGATGTGTTAGCTGATGGTCCTTCAACAGACCTTGGTGAATTAGCACTTGGTCAAAACATGCGCGTGGCATTCATGCCATGGAATGGTTATAACTTCGAAGACTCCATCTTAGTTTCTGAGCGTGTTGTTCAAGAAGACCGTTTCACAACTATTCACATTCAGGAACTCTCTTGTGTGTCTCGTGACACCAAATTAGGACCTGAAGAGATCACTGCGGATATTCCAAACGTTGGTGAAGCAGCACTGTCTAAACTTGATGAATCCGGTATCGTTTATATCGGTGCAGAAGTGAAAGGCGGCGATATTCTGGTTGGTAAAGTAACCCCTAAAGGTGAAACACAATTAACGCCAGAAGAAAAACTGCTGCGTGCTATCTTCGGTGAGAAAGCGTCAGACGTTAAAGACTCTTCTTTACGTATTCCTAACGGTGTATCTGGTACAGTTATCGATGTACAAGTATTTACCCGTGATGGTGTAGAGAAAGACAAACGTGCTCTGGAAATCGAAGAAACTCAGTTACGTGATGCGAAGAAAGACTTAACAGAAGAACTGCGTATTTTTGAATCCGCATTGTTCTCTCGTATCCGTTCTGTACTGATCAGCGGTGGTATTGAAGCTGAAAAACTGGATAAACTGCCTCGTGACCGTTGGTTAGAATTAGCGTTAGCTGATGAAGAGAAACAGAACCAGTTAGAGCAATTAGCTGAACAGTATGATGAACTGAAATCTGAGTTCGAGAAGAAACTGGAAGCGAAACGTCGCAAGATCACCCAAGGTGATGACCTTGCTCCGGGCGTACTGAAAATTGTTAAGGTTTATCTGGCTGTTAAACGTCAGATCCAACCGGGTGATAAAATGGCGGGTCGCCATGGTAACAAAGGTGTTATCTCAAAAATCAACCCAGTTGAAGACATGCCTTACGATGAAAACGGTAACCCAGTTGACATCGTTCTGAACCCACTGGGCGTACCATCACGTATGAACATCGGTCAGATTCTGGAAACTCACTTAGGTATGGCTGCTAAAGGTATTGGTGAAAAAATCAATGCTATGCTTAAACAGCAGCAAGAAGTTGCCAAACTGCGTGAATTCATCCAGAAAGCTTACGATTTAGGTGATGATCCGCGTCAGAAAGTTGACTTAAATACTTTCTCTGATGAAGAAGTTATGCGTTTGGCTGAGAACCTGAGAAAAGGTATGCCAATTGCAACGCCAGTGTTTGATGGTGCGAAAGAGAAAGAAATTAAAGAACTGCTGAAACTGGGCGGTCTGCCAACTTCAGGTCAGATTACACTGTTCGACGGTCGTACTGGCGAGAAATTTGAGCGTCAGGTAACCGTAGGTTACATGTACATGCTGAAACTGAACCACTTGGTTGACGATAAGATGCACGCCCGTTCAACTGGTTCTTACAGCTTGGTTACTCAGCAGCCGCTGGGTGGTAAAGCGCAGTTCGGTGGTCAGCGTTTCGGGGAGATGGAAGTGTGGGCACTGGAAGCATACGGTGCAGCCTATACTCTTCAAGAAATGCTTACAGTTAAATCGGATGACGTTAACGGCCGTACGAAGATGTATAAAAACATCGTCGATGGCAGCCATCAGATGGAACCTGGTATGCCGGAATCTTTCAACGTATTGCTGAAAGAAATCCGCTCACTGGGTATCAACATCGAGCTGGAAGACGAGTAATTCGTTTTGTGCCGGAAGGTTCGCCTTCCGGCCCATGTAAGCACTGGGATTTGGGGAGAGTGGCCTCGAGCACTCACCTGACAGGTCTAACTCCGACAGGAGCCATTTAGTGAAAGACTTAATTAAGTTTCTGAAAGCGCAAACCAAGACCGAAGAGTTTGATGCGATCAAGATTGCTCTGGCATCACCTGATATGATCCGTTCATGGTCATTCGGTGAAGTTAAAAAGCCAGAAACCATTAACTACCGTACGTTCAAACCAGAACGTGATGGTCTTTTCTGTGCGCGTATTTTCGGGCCAGTAAAAGACTACGAATGTTTGTGCGGTAAGTACAAGCGTTTAAAACACCGTGGTGTGATTTGTGAGAAGTGTGGCGTTGAAGTTACACAAACTAAAGTTCGTCGTGAGCGTATGGGTCATATTGAACTCGCATCTCCGACTGCACACATTTGGTTCTTAAAATCACTGCCATCCCGTATCGGTTTGCTGCTCGATATGCCACTGCGCGATATCGAACGCGTTCTGTACTTTGAATCTTATGTTGTTGTTGAAGGCGGGATGACCAGCCTTGAGCGCGCACAGATTCTGACAGAAGAGCAATACTTAGATGCGTTGGAAGAGTTCGGTGACGAATTTGACGCAAAAATGGGTGCGGAAGCAATCCAAGGTCTGCTGAAAAACCTTGATCTTGAGAACGAGTGCGAAACGCTGCGTGAAGAGTTAAATGAAACTAACTCAGAAACCAAGCGTAAAAAGCTGACCAAGCGTATCAAACTGTTAGAAGCGTTCATTCAATCTGGTAACAAACCAGAGTGGATGATCTTAAACGTTCTGCCAGTTCTGCCACCTGATCTGCGTCCATTAGTTCCACTGGATGGTGGTCGTTTCGCAACATCAGATCTGAACGATCTGTATCGTCGCGTAATCAACCGTAACAACCGTCTGAAACGTCTTCTGGATCTGGCTGCGCCAGACATCATCGTACGTAACGAAAAACGTATGTTGCAAGAAGCGGTTGATGCACTGTTAGATAACGGTCGTCGTGGTCGCGCAATCACAGGTTCTAACAAACGTCCTCTGAAATCTTTGGCAGATATGATCAAAGGTAAACAAGGTCGTTTCCGTCAGAACTTACTTGGTAAGCGTGTTGACTACTCAGGTCGTTCTGTAATCACCGTAGGTCCATACCTGCGTCTGCATCAGTGCGGTCTGCCTAAGAAAATGGCACTTGAGTTATTCAAACCATTTATCTACGGCAAATTAGAATTACGTGGTCTGGCAACAACCATTAAAGCTGCGAAGAAAATGGTTGAGCGCGAAGAAGCGGTTGTTTGGGATATCTTGGATGAAGTTATCCGTGAACACCCAGTTATGCTGAACCGTGCACCAACACTTCACCGTCTGGGTATCCAAGCTTTCGAACCAATTTTGATCGAAGGTAAAGCTATCCAATTGCACCCACTCGTTTGTGCGGCATATAACGCCGACTTCGATGGTGACCAAATGGCGGTACACGTTCCTCTGACTCTGGAAGCTCAGTTAGAAGCGCGTGCGTTGATGATGTCAACCAACAACATCCTGTCACCTGCAAGTGGTGAGCCTATCATCGTTCCTTCTCAGGACGTTGTATTGGGTATCTACTACATGACTCGTGACTGTGTAAACGCGAAAGGCGAGGGCATGGTATTAGCCGGTCCTAAAGAAGCTGAGCGTGTTTACCGTTCAGGTCATGCTTCACTGCATGCCCGTGTTAAAGTCCGTATCACTGAAGAAGTGAAGGACAGCGAAGGTAACATTACGATTAACACTGGTTTAGTTGATACCACGGTTGGTCGTGCAATTTTATGGATGATCGTACCGAAAGGTCTGCCTTACTCTCTGGTTAACCAAGCGTTAGGTAAGAAAGCAATCTCCAAAATGCTGAACACTTGTTACCGTGTACTGGGTCTGAAGCCAACTGTTATTTTTGCTGACCAAATCATGTATACCGGTTTTGCCTATGCGGCACGTTCTGGTGCATCGGTTGGTATCGACGATATGGTTATTCCAGAGAAAAAAGCTGGAATCATCGCCGAAGCAGAAGCGGAAGTTGCAGAAATTCAGGAACAGTTCCAGTCTGGTCTGGTTACAGCAGGCGAACGTTATAACAAAGTTATCGATATCTGGGCAGCGGCAAACGAACGTGTTGCTAAAGCGATGATGGAAAACTTGTCTACTGAAGCAGTCATCAACCGTGACGGTGAAGAAGAACAACAAGTTTCTTTCAACAGTATCTTTATGATGGCCGACTCCGGTGCTCGTGGTTCTGCTGCGCAGATTCGTCAGCTAGCTGGTATGCGTGGTCTGATGGCGAAGCCAGATGGCTCCATCATCGAAACACCAATCACGGCGAACTTCCGTGAAGGTCTGAACGTTCTCCAGTACTTTATTTCTACCCACGGTGCTCGTAAAGGTCTTGCGGATACCGCATTGAAAACAGCGAACTCCGGTTACCTGACTCGTCGTTTAGTTGACGTTGCTCAAGACTTGGTAGTGACTGAAGATGACTGTGGTACTCACGAAGGTATCCTGATGACTCCGGTTATCGAGGGTGGCGACGTTAAAGAACCACTGCGTGAACGTGTACTTGGACGTGTAACAGCTGAAGATATCCTGATCCCAGGTACAGCTGATATTCTGGTTCCACGTAATACACTGTTACACGAAAAACTGTGTGACCTGTTAGAAGCTAACTCTGTTGATAGCGTGAAAGTACGTTCCGTTGTAAGTTGTGAAACTGACTTCGGTGTGTGTGCTCACTGTTATGGTCGTGACCTGGCTCGTGGTCATATCATCAACAAAGGTGAAGCTATCGGTGTTATCGCGGCACAATCAATCGGTGAGCCGGGTACACAGCTGACGATGCGTACGTTCCACATCGGTGGTGCGGCATCTCGTGCGGCAGCAGAATCTAGCATCCAAGTTCGTAACACAGGTACTCTGAAACTGGTTAACGCGAAATTCGTAACCAACTCAGAAGGCAAACTGGTTATTACTTCACGTAATACAGAATTGCGTCTGATTGACGAATTCGGTCGTACTAAAGAGAGCTATAAAGTTCCTTACGGTGCACACTTAACCAAAGGTGATGGCGCGTCAGTGATCGGCGGTGAAACCGTTGCGAACTGGGATCCACACACCATGCCAGTTGTCAGTGAAGTATCTGGTATCATCAGCTTCTCTGACATGCTTGATGGCCAGACTATGACTCGTCAAACTGATGAGTTAACCGGTCTGTCTTCAATCGTGGTTCTGGATACTGCTGAGCGTACAAGTGCTGGTAAAGACTTACGTCCTGCGCTGCGTGTTATCGATGCGAACGGCAATGATGTTCTGATCCCTAACACCGACATGCCAGCTCAGTACTTCTTACCGGGTAAAGCAATTGTTCAGTTAGATGATGGCATTGCGATCAATGCCGGTGATACTTTAGCGCGTATTCCACAAGAATCCGTCGGGACTAAAGATATCACGGGTGGTCTGCCACGCGTTGCTGACTTGTTCGAAGCTCGTCGTCCGAAAGAGCCTGCGATTCTGGCTGAAATCAGCGGTATTATCTCGTTTGGTAAAGAAACCAAAGGTAAACGCCGTCTGGTTATCACTCCATTAGATGGTAGTGAGCCATACGAAGAGATGATTCCTAAATGGCGTCAGCTCAACGTATTCGAAGGTGAAATCGTTGAACGTGGTGACGTTGTTTCTGATGGTCCAGAGTCTCCACATGACATCCTGCGTCTGCGTGGTGTTCATGCTGTGACTCGTTACATCACTAACGAAGTTCAAGAAGTTTACCGCTTACAAGGCGTTAAGATTAACGATAAACACATCGAAGTTATCGTTCGTCAGATGCTGCGTAAAGTCACCATCGCGGATGCAGGAAGCTCTGAATTCCTCGAAGGTGAGCAGGTTGAGTACTCTCGTGTTAAAGTTTCTAACCGTAAACTGGAATCTGAAGGTAAAATTCCGGCTAACTTTGATCGTGATCTGTTGGGTATTACTAAGGCATCTCTGGCAACAGAATCCTTTATCTCAGCGGCATCATTCCAAGAAACTACACGCGTACTGACAGAAGCTGCGGTAGCAGGTAAACGTGATGAACTGCGCGGTCTGAAAGAAAACGTTATTGTTGGACGTCTGATCCCTGCGGGTACTGGTTTTGCGTATCACCAAGATCGTATCCGTCGTCGTCATCTGAGCGAAGCTGTGGAAGCTCCACAAGTTAGCGCAGACGAGGCAACAGCGAACTTAGCTGAACTGTTAAATGCAGGCTTCACTAGCGACAATCAGAAATAATTTTTGATTGATAGAATCGCTTAATAGAACCGGTGTCGAAAGATACCGGTTTTTTTTTGCCAATGAGTTATTCATCATTCAGGTAACTTAGAGGCACCGAAACCCGTCTATTTTCTTTGTGTGTAACCCAACTTTCAATATCAACCAACCAGAATTGCTCAATGTCTACTTGATAAAATCGAGAATGCCCATTTTTTTGAAGTTGTTCTAAGGGAATCATGTCTGTTAAGTGCTGAGTATCGTCAAACGGTGTGAGTTGATAAAAATGTGAGTAAGCACTGATACATTCTTCATCAGATAGCTCACGGGCATGCCCGATAAATTGTGCGCCATCCAATCCTATCTCGGGATATTCAATTAAATCATAACGAAATAGAGAACCGCTCACTTGAGGGTTTTGTCGAATGTTTTGGGAATGCTGACTTTGATGACATGAAAACCAAATAAAGCGTAATGGATTAAGGAGTATTCTAGGCTCTACAGTAGAAGCCCACGGCGAATGATCGTTGCATTGCGTGGCAAAAGTGACAAAACGGGCGGTATGTAAGAGCGCTAAACTACGTTGTTTTAAACTCATGGGGTCTCCATTGTATGTGTGTAAGAAGAAAGTCCGTTATTGGGACTTTCGCGATAAGTTATTGTGTATTGAATTGAGTTAAGGGGTCTTTTTGTGCGCTGTGATAATGATGCAGTGGGGACATTGAAGATAGTTCAATAGCGCGGGATCGTTGTTTGAAAAGCTCGGTGAATAGGGGAGTGTCGTGACGTTACTAAAGCCTGCTTGTTCAAATGTACTCTTTAGGGTTTCCAAAGAATAATAATAGGTGGGGAGAGTGATATCAGTAGATGCTTCGCAGATATTTAGAGCCACCTGGCTGCCATCATGTAGAGTGTCCTGAGCAATTAAGCGAAAACCGTAAGGTCGATAGTACTCTGGGTCGGTCGAAAAGTTCGGGGATAGCGTTATCGCAATGATTTTCCCTTGAGGGGTTAAAGCTTGATACATGCTTTGGAGTAACGTAAGTAGATGTACTTTATTGACTGCGTAGGGCAGTAGATAGATAGCGATGACCACATCAAATGAATAATGGAGGATTGAGCTCATTTCATTAATATATTGAATATTTTTAGGTGTTCTGGCTTCATGTTCTTGAGCACTTTTTATCATTCCTATTGAGGTATCATAGCCAACAACATGCTTGTATCCTTGGCTTACTAACCAGCGAGATATTGCCCCTCCACCGCAGCCATAATCTAGTATCCTGACTAAAACATCTTCCCCTAACCACTTTTTTAAAGTCGGTAATTCGAGCATTTTTCGATATGGCCATAGCAAACTTTTATTATAGAAATCAGCTAAATTATTAAAGTTTTTCATTGTATATAGAGTTGAGATTTTTTATTAACAAGTTAACTTCATCATTATTTGAATGATTTATGAATAAAATAATATCTTTAATTAAGTATTTTTATAATGAATAAACACACCAATTAAATTTTAGAAGTAATATAGGTGAACATTAACTTAGTGAATATCATCTCATTTGTTAGTCACTAACAACTATTGAACCATATAGCGTAACTTTCTATTATGAATGATAAATTCAATAATTTTATGATGTTATTCTTCATTTTTTCTTTTTTTAGCAAAAGGATTTACTAATTTTATTTGTTAATAAATTGATTTTTAAATGGATTGATTAATTTTTATTAGTATTTTGACATTAATTATTATGTAAATTAAAAAGCGATTAAATTAATAATGGCGACCTTGAGTAAATTACTTAGGGGGTAGTTAGATACATCATAAAAGTATTATATAAATATATTATTAAAATGTGAAGATCCAATATATTAAATGCTATGAATTTAACAGGAATATAAAGATGGGTAAGAGTACAGAAAATAATAGTATTGAAAATGATAATGAAATGACCGCTTCTAATAGCTCAATCAGTGGCATGGCTTCGTTTGGTGCGCCAAGTATTATGGTAAATCAAACTTCTCAGCTTGTTACAGGGACTGGGGATATTGCTTTAGACCTAGTAGTCGTCATTGACACGAGTGGATCAATGTCTGATGAGTCAGCTGATTTAAGCCAACAAATTGATGCTGCTATTGAAAAAGCAGCAGCCAATTGCCCATCACACTTAAGAGCCACATTTTTGGGGATTCAAGGTGTTTGGGCTGGTACGAAGTTTGATCAATCGGTGAGTGATTACCTTATCTTAAAAGGTGTCAACGAAAGTAGCTTACAAGCTCGCTTACCGTTCAAAGAAGCCGATGGTATTGACCATGCAGGGAATAAAGAAGATCTCTGCCGTGCAGTTATCGATGTGAGTAAATACTTTGATTGGCGTGATGGTGCGCGCCGAGCCATTTTTGTCCTAGGTGATGAAGGAATGGAAGGTGGTGGAGGGAGACTCACCAGCGCGGCCATTGCCAAAAATAATGAGGCGATTGAAATTGCCCAACATGCCCATGTCAAAGTGTATACCTATCAAGGAACGCCGGATGATGCGCCAACGAACCTCGACCGTTTTCCAACGCTTGCGGACAGAGACCGCGTGACCAAAGAGTATGCTCGCTTAGCGGATAAAACCGGTGGCCGCTCTTATATATACACCACGGGTATTGCTAACTTCGGTCTCGTACTGCAAGAAATTCTCTGCGACAGTTTGATTCCGCCAACGATTCCAAATCCAGATAGCTCAGGGCGTTCAGAGTGTGCGAATGTGTGTGACCAGTTGCCTACGATTTTAGGAACGGTAAATACGCTCGCTGAGATTATGAACAAGGCAATAGATGCTTGTTGTGGTAACGATGATCATCATAGCCATCATCACCATTCAGATTGCCAGTGTAAACGTTAAACACAAAAGGCCTGCGAATTGCAGGCCTAAATAATAGTGGCTATTTCAGCTTAAATTTAAGGTGACCTACAATCCCAGGTCTACGCATCAATGATGGTAATAATACATTATTATTAACGGATAATATGCAGAATGAATGGCGACAAGTTATTCTATCCCCAAAATTTAGCGTAAAGTTGAGAGTATCTGAGTATATAAATGATATGACTCTGTGCGAGGGCTGGTTTTGATGATTTCTTATCTTATAAAAATAAAGTCCTCAATGGTAACCATTGGGACCTTATTTAAATACGTTGATGTCACTACATTACCGTGAGTTCAGTCGAGATTTAGTAAAAAATCCCAATGATTGCACAGTGAGCGACAAAGCCGACCATCAACGGTACTGCCGTTCGTTTCACCACATCAAATGGCTGTAGTTTAGCGCCACTGGATACGGCAATGATGACCCCAGATACAGGTGACATACCACGACCCATATGGGAAGCCTGTTGCATTGGTAAGATCATCGCAATTGGGTTAACGCCCATACTATGCGCAATTTGTGGAATTAATTCCACGAATGCTAAGAATGGCGCATTACCTGAACCCATAATGATTGCGGCGGCTAAGGTGACTAATGCGAACACAATCGCCATCGCAAACGGCGGTAAGCCAACGGATTCAGCGCCTAGAATAAGCTGGTCGATTGCTCCACTGACTTTAATACCGTGAGCAAATACACCTGCAGCGACTAACAGCCCTACGACGTTACTAAACGCATGACCCATCCCATTCAGGAAAGTTTGGAAGCCATTACACACTTGCTTGAAGTTACGCACTCGCACGGTTTCCAATACCATACAAATCGCCATAGCAATCAGTACGATGGTCACAACGTCGAGGTGAATTCCCTCAAAAAACAGGTTGGAAGAACCGACCGCCATGATAATTGGCAGCATCGGTAAAATCGCATAGTAGCCTGGTACCGATTTTGCGGTTGTTTCTTTATCATGGGATTGCACTGCTTTACCGATTTCAGGTACAAAGCCTTGTTTTCGATCACAATGACGCTGCCAAAAAATATGGGTAATCCCGACAACCAGCACTGTCGCTAATGCCGCAGGACCTTGGTAGTAAAGGACATACTCAACGACTGACATATCGACAGCTTTTGCACCACGAATAGCATCAATCGCAGTTGGTGTATAAGCTACACCAAGGGATGTAGCGATAACCCCAGCGGCTGACGCAGGTGATAAACCCAAACCGATCATAATTGGGAACATGGTTCCCATTAATAATACGGCTAAGCCTGTTGCCGACGGAATGGCTAACTGTAAGATACTCGCTAGTAAGAAGGAGAAAAACAGCAATACATAAGGAGAACGCATATTTTTCAGTGGCTTAGTTGCTACGCGAACCACGGCTTCGTTTGCACCGATATGATCCATATAGTGAGCGAAACCCATCAGAGCCATGATCATCAAACCAAGATCTGCGGCACGGCTACTGAATAGATCGCGCATGACTTCAAATGGGTCAAGCCAAGTGATACCGGTGGTTGCTACGCTTTTTGGTAGGATAGGTCCCCAGCCTAGAGCTAGGGTGCAAATCATCAAAACTAAACCTGCAATTAACAGCACAGGCTCAGCTTTGTATCCTTTTAAAATAAAGCGAGCAACCAAAACAACGATAATCAGAACCGTTAGAATTGGGATCATGCTTTAGCTCCTGGTTTGAAGCGTTCAGCGGTGATTTGCACCACTTGTTTCAGCACATCACTGGCGGCATACAGAGATTTCACGGGTAGGTACTCATAGATGGAGTGGAAGTTGTGTGCACCGGTGAAAATATTTGGACAAGGAAGCCCGTTTTGTGAAAGTGCTGCGCCATCGTAGCCACCACGCATTGGGATCACTTTTGGTGTGATACCACAGGCTTCATAAGCTGCGTGAGCAATATCGATTGGGTAACGGTTTTCACCTTGTAGACTGTTGTAGACGTTTGAATAACGGTCTGCCAATGTGCAAGTGACGCTCTCTGGTCCCCACAAATCTTCACAGTGATCCGCTAATTTTTTCAGGAATGCCATACGAGCGCAGTAGCCCTCTTCGGTAAAGTCACGCACATCCATTTTCAGAACGGTACGCGCACTGTTACCCGACATCTGTTTAACCCAATAATAGCCTTCGCGATTTTCGGTATATTCAGGCGCTTCACCACCCGGCAGCATCGCAATAAATTTTTGCGCCATCAGCAGAGAGTTCACCAGCTTACCCTTTGCGGACATTGGGTGAGCAGATTTACCTGTGAAGACGATTTCAACATCGCCCGCGTTCCAGTTTTCATACACGAGCTCGCCAATACCACAACAGTCTAATGTGTAAGCAAAATCTGCACCAAATTCTTTTACATCAAAAACTTTAGCACCACGTAGACCTTGCTCTTCATCAGGAACGAAGCCTACTTTGATATCACCATGTTTGATATCAGGGTTTTGTTTAAAGTATTGCAGCATATCCATAATTGATGCGATGGCGGCTTTATCATCGGCACCTAATAAGCTGGTTCCATCGGTCACAATAATGTCATCGCCGAGATAGTTTTCTAATTCAGGAAACTCACTTTTACGGAGGTAAATATTGAGCTCTTTATTCATGCAAATATCTTCGCCGTTATAAGGCAAAATTTGTGCTTTGGTGTCGTTAGTCTGCTCTGCACTGGTATCGAGGTGACCAAAGAAGGCGACAGTAGGAACTTTATAATCAAGATTTGAAGGCAATGTTGCTGTGACGATAGCCGTATCGCGCAGTTTAATATCCTGTAAGCCTAAACCTTCTAATTCTTGAACTAACTGTTTAGCAAGGACGCGCTGACCTTCTGACGATGGCATGATACCTGCTGCGCCTTTTTCCCTATTTGTGGTGGTATTAATTTTGGTATAAGAAATAAAACGGTCAACAATATTCATTATTCTCATTCTCCAGCATCATTATGATGCATTATTTTTATACTTTTGTTCTTTCAACGAAGGTAAAGCACCCTCATTGCTATATTCTTTTATCATGAATTATGAGGAAATAAATATCTGACCAGTTATTTTTTTGATTGAAGACACAGAGTGATTAAAAAAGATGAATATGAGTAGCAATGTTTTCTAATTTAACTAGAATATGCACACACTAAGCAAGGTGTTATTGTTTAATTTATCTAATTGATATACATTGGTTATTTCAGATGTCTTACCGCGAATTATATTTAATGCTAGATATTCATCTTTCTTAACGTAAATTGATATTTAACGAAGGTAATGAAAAATTAAATTTCAGTTATATTATTATCGTAATGTCATTAGATATTAAAAAATTATTAAAATAAATTTTAAATATTATTGGGTTTTTAACTTCATCTCTATTTTTAATTATTACTCGAGTTTTTGTGATCGATTTAATATTATAATTTAAAAAATTAAACATGGCGTTCTATGAGTTCCATTTGATGGGAAATATTCCGGAAAATATTTCCCATCGATAAAACATAAATTAACGTCCTAAATAACCATCCCAGTCTTTCCAAACGGGCTGTAATCCAGCCTGAACTAAGGCATGTGCGACTTGAGCTGCACTGCGATTATCATTTGGTGAAAATTGTTCTAACTCGGTTTTTGAATCTGCATAGCCCCCTGGTTGCGTTTTCGATCCAGCGCTGACGTTGTTAATTGCCAGTGGTACCACATGATCACGAAAATAAGGGGATTCGCGGGTAGAGAGAGAAAGCTCTACCGTCGGTGCAAGCAAACGAAACGCACAGATCAGCTGAACTAGCTCGGCATCTCCCATTAACGAAGCGGGTTCAATTCCCCCAGCGCAAGGGCGTAAACGCGGAAATGAAATAGAATATCGGCTTTGCCAATAGTGTTGTTGCATATACAGCAGATGCTCTGCCAGCATATAGCAATCTGTTCGCCAACTACTGGAAAGTCCGATTAATGCGCCTAATCCAATCTTATCGACACCCGCTTGTCCAAGACGTTCAGGTGTGGCTAACCGCCAGTGAAAGTCCTGCTTTTTACCTTTCAAATGGTGAAGCTGATAAGTGGCTTCATGGTAGGTTTCTTGGTACACCATGACCCCATCTAACCCAAGGGTTTTTAGCTCGCGATATTCTTCAGTGCCCAAAGGTTGAACTTCCATCATCAACGAGCTGAAATAAGGACGAATTACGGGGAGATAACGGCGAAAATAGTCCATACCCACTTTGGTTTGGTGTTCACCAGTTACCAGCAACAAACTGTCAAAGCCAATTTGGCGAATGGTTTCACATTCACTGATGATTTCGGCTTCATCAAGGGTTTTGCGTTTAATACGGTTACTCATTGAAAACCCGCAATACGTGCAGTCATTTGCGCACAGATTGGAAAGGTACAGTGGGACATAAAAACCGACCGCATGACCAAACCGTTGGCGAGTAAGGCGTTGGGCTTTTTGAGCCATCGGCTCGATATAATGTCGCGCTGCGGGCGAAAGTAGCGCCATAAAATCATCGAGGGTCAAAGTATCACGTTGCAGCGCCTGTTCTACATCTGCAGCTGTTTTTCCATTAATCCGTAATGTGAGGTCATCCCAATCCAGCTGTTCCCAACGTTCACGGAAACTTCTGTCCATTACAGTGCCTCCAAAAATTGCGTTAGTGGGCTGGAAGCCTCAGCGTGTTGTTTCTGAGCGGCAAGTCCACTTTGGCGTGCGAGTTGTGCCGCTTCAATCGCCATTTTAAATGCTTGAGCCATTAGCTTAGGCTGCTTGGCAACGGCGATGGCGGTATTCACTAGCACGGCATCTGCCCCCATTTCTATGGCTTCGGCAGCGTGGCTTGGTGCACCAATACCAGCATCTACAACAACAGGGACGTTAGCTTGCTCGATAATAATCTGGAGCATCTCTTTCGTTACCAAGCCTTTATTGGTGCCAATTGGCGCGCCGAGAGGCATCACTGCTGCACAACCCACTTCTTCTAGCCGTTTGCATAAAACAGGGTCAGCACTGCAATAAGGTAATACCACAAAGCCTTCTTTGACTAACTGCTCTGCAGCTAGCAATGTTTCAACCGGGTCAGGAAGCAAATAGCGCATATCGGGATGAATTTCTAATTTAACCCAATGGGTGCCAAGTGCTTCACGGGCAAGACGCGCGGCGAAGATAGCTTCTTGGGCATTTTTTGCACCTGATGTGTTGGGAAGTAACTTAACGCCAAGTTCTTGAAGTGGTTGTAAAATTCCGTCATCTTGCCCACGTAAATTGACGCGTTTCATCGCCATGGTCACCAGCTGGCTACCAGAGGCTTGAATGGCTTGTTGCATTAAGGCTGGCGTAGCAAATTTACCGGTTCCAGTGAATAAACGTGATTGAAATGTGACATCAGCAATTTTTAACATTATTAACCCCCTGCGATGGCTTGAAACAGCAGAATGTTGTCTTGTTCATTAACAAAATGGCTTTCCCACTGGCTTTTGGGAATGATGACTTGATTGATCGCCAGTGCAGAGCCTGATGGATTTTGTTCGAGCTGAGTGAGCAGCTGGTGGAGGGTAATAGGACCTTCTACCTCCATCG
Source organism: Providencia sp. PROV208 (assembly GCF_028479465.1). Taxonomy (NCBI): domain Bacteria; kingdom Pseudomonadati; phylum Pseudomonadota; class Gammaproteobacteria; order Enterobacterales; family Morganellaceae; genus Providencia; species Providencia sp. PROV208. Next base: position 21,118 of record NZ_JAMPNS010000029.1, read on the forward strand.
GCTGGTCATTGATTATGATATGCATGTGACCTCTCGGCAGACAGGGCACTGTTTTGACGGTGTCAGTTGCAAGGTATTCCATTGCTGCTGTTTTCCATCAAACAGGCGCAATTTTCCACTTAATGGGGACGGTAACCCCACCAGCAATTTGATAGCTTCTAAGGCTTGTAAGGTACCCATCACGCCAACAACGGGACCTAAAACACCCGCGGTACGGCAGTTGCGTTGCGGTTCTTCTTGGTCGGGATACAAACATGCATAACAACCAAATTGAAATGGGGGCTCAAGTACCATTAGTTGTCCGCCAAAACCCACAGCGCTGCCGCTGACTAATGGTGTATTGCTGGCAACACAGGCAGCATTGACCGCATGGCGAGTCGCCATGTTATCGCAGCAGTCGAGAACCAGATTCACCTGTTCCACCAGCGGGAATAAGCTATCAATATCTAATTTCTGTTGGAAAATACGCGTTTTGGTATGAGGATTGAGCTGCTTTAAGCGGGCAGCGGCTAGCTGTGCCTTGGATTGGTTAATATCCTGCGTATTGTAGAGGACTTGGCGCTGTAAGTTAGAAATATGCAAATCATCATGATCGGCTATCCATAATTCACCCACACCCGCACCGGCTAAATACAGGCTTGCAGGGGAACCCAGCCCGCCTAAGCCAACAATCAACACTTTACTATCTTTGAGTTTTTGTTGCCCTTCAGGGCTGACGTCCTCAAGGAGTAACTGGCGACTATAACGCATAAATTCGTGATCATTGAGCATGGTCGTTATCCTTTAAGCGAGAAGCTGGTTCAATCAAATCAAGAAGCGTTTGAGTGGCAGCTTGCCAATCTTCTGCTTGGGTTATCGCGCTAACAACAGCGATGCTACCTACGCCCGTGTCGAGTACGGCTGGCACTCGCTCAATAGAAATTCCACCGATTGCCACCGTCGGAAATTCGGGTGTCGCGATAACCATCCGTTTTAGTGCTTCTAAACCTTGTGGTGTGGATGGCATCTGCTTGGTTTGGGTGGGAAAAATATGCCCAAGTGCGATATATGATGGACGAATGGATTTGGCGATCGCGACCTCATCGGGATCGTGGGTGGAGATCCCCAGCCGTAACCCCGCTTGATGAATGGCGATAAGGTCGGTTGTGTCCAGATCTTCTTGTCCCAAATGTACGCCATATGCCCCTAACTCTACGGCTAAACGCCAATAGTCATTAATAAATAATCGGGCATTATGTTGCTTGCCAAGTGCAATCGCGCGCTGAATTTGCTCATGAACTTCGCTATCTTGTTTGTCTTTGATTCGTAATTGCAAGGTGGAAACACCTGCATTTAGCAGGCGTTCAATCCATTCAACCGAATCCACGACAGGGTACAGACCAAGGCGATGCTCAGTCTGTGGAAATGGACTCTTCGGTAATTTAAGCGTTTTGTTCATCACTCACGACCTCAGTAATCTCAGCCCCATGATAGAGCTCACTTCCGTGGGCGCGAAAAGCTTCAGACATCTGCTCCATTCCCGCTTCTTTTTGTGCCGCATAGTCACGAACTTCTTGGGAAATTTTCATTGAGCAGAATTTTGGTCCACACATTGAGCAGAAGTGAGCTATTTTCCCAGAAGCTTGGGGTAGGGTTTCATCGTGATATTTACGCGCCGTTTCTGGGTCGAGGGCAAGATTAAATTGGTCTTCCCAACGGAACTCAAAACGCGCTTTGGACATCGCGTTATCACGAATTTGCGCACCTGGATGACCTTTTGCTAAATCAGCTGCATGGGCGGCAATTTTGTAGGTAATTAGCCCTTGTTTGACGTCTTCTTTGTTCGGTAAACCAAGGTGCTCTTTGGGGGTGACATAGCACAACATTGCACAGCCAAACCAACCAATCATGGCGGCACCAATACCGGAAGTGAAATGATCATAACCCGGCGCAATATCCGTCGTTAGAGGACCTAATGTATAGAATGGCGCTTCATGGCAGTGCTCTAATTCTTCGGTCATATTGCGACGGATCATTTGCATTGGCACATGCCCCGGACCTTCAATCATCACCTGTACATCGTATTCCCATGCGATCTTGGTCAGTTCGCCTAAGGTATGTAATTCTGAGAATTGGGCTTCGTCGTTAGCATCTTGTACAGACCCCGGACGCAGCCCATCCCCTAATGAGAGTGAAACATCATAGGCGGCGCAAATTTCGCAAATTTCACGGAAATGTTCATACAGGAAGTTTTCCTGATGGTGGGATAAACACCATTTCGCCATGATAGAACCGCCACGGGAAACAATGCCCGTCAGACGTTTAGCTGTCATTGGTACATAGCGCAGTAATACGCCAGCATGGATAGTAAAGTAATCAACGCCTTGTTCTGCTTGTTCTAACAGCGTATCGCGGAACATTTCCCAAGTGAGGTTTTCGGCAACGCCATTCACTTTTTCCAGAGCTTGATAGATAGGCACTGTGCCGATTGGCACTGGACTATTACGCAAAATCCACTCGCGGGTTTCATGTATATAGCGACCTGTCGATAAGTCCATAACAGTGTCTGCGCCCCAGCGCGTGGACCAAATCAGTTTTTCTACCTCTTCTTCGATAGATGAAGTCACCGAAGAGTTACCGATATTAGCGTTAACTTTCACTAAGAAATTACGCCCAATAATCATCGGCTCAGATTCAGGATGGTTAATATTGGCAGGGATAATTGCGCGACCCGCAGCGACCTCTTGGCGTACAAACTCAGGTGTAATATTGTCTGGTAAAATAGCCCCAAAACTTTGCCCCGGGTGTTGTTGGCGCAATACTTCGCTGCGAATACGCTCACGCCCCATATTTTCACGAATAGCGATAAATTCCATTTCTGGAGTCACTATGCCTTGGCGCGCATAGTGTAGCTGAGTGACGCATTTTCCGGTTTGGGCTTTCAGCGGTGCAGGGCGATTATTAAAACGCAGGTGGTCTAAGCCCGCATCCGCTAAGCGCTGTTGGGTAAAGTCCGAGCTGAGATTCTCAACAGCAACGGTATCGGCGCGTTCATGGATCCACGGCGCACGGATTTTTTTCAACCCCTTATGCACGTTGAGTTCAGAAGCGGGATCGCCGTAAGGACCTGAAGTGTCATACACAGGAACGGCTTCATTATCTTCAAATTTGGGATTCTCTTTATCACCGCCGATGAGTGTTGGAGAGAGCTGAATTTCGCGCATAGGCACTTGGATATCGTCCCGTGAGCCTAGGAGATAAATACGTTCGGAGTTAGGGAATGAAACGCCGGAAATGGTATTGATAAAGTCTTCCGCGGCATCACGTTGCGCTTTTCGGGTACGTGCTGGCGCAGCTTTAGGTGAAATATCGGTACTCGGTATAACAGAATTATTCGTATTATTGGACATAGCAATTTCCTGACATCGTCACAGGCTATACGGCGTAGTGCGCCAATAGCGGGTTTATCGAAAGAAAGTTGCTTGTCTGGAGTTCGGAGGAGTAATGGTGTGGCATTGCAACGAAATATCCACCAAGGGCGGGGAAGATCGTGCGAGAAGATTACTCTTGTTCCCTTCGCGGGTATTAACCCGATCAGGTTCCGCGGATCCCGAATTAACGGTCTCAGCCTGATGTTTGCACATGCTAGGCACTCCGACAAGAGCATTCAGTATAGAGTTTCCCCGTCATTCTTCAAGCGATAAGTGCGTTGGCTTCTCTCGGCTACCCGAGTCACATACTTGTGTATGCTCCTCGGGATATCCTCGCTTGCCGCCTTCTTCTCACTCGAATAATTTAGAGGAACCTTTGAAAGGCAGTTAGTTAAAAACCTAAAAATCCAAAACCTAGAAATTAAGAGTTAAAAGTTAAAACTAGGTTGGCTAAATAGGGGTTTTACAAACTCCACGAATATTGTGACCAGTGGTTTTCATTGGCGGCTTGGAGAAGGCGTGAGTCGCCGTTGATAATGAACGTCTCATCGGCGAAATGACACATTGGTAGGTCATTGGCGGAATCGGTGTAGAAATAAATATACGCATCGGTGATTGGCTGGTGGGAGATCCACTGTGTTAAACGCTTAACTTTACCTTCTTTAAAGGTCGGAATACCGTCAACTTCGGCCGTGTAGCAGCCATTTGAACGCTTAATATCGATTCCCATGGAGACGTCAGCTCCAAGACGATCAGCGATTTTGTTCACAATAAACGACACGGTTGCCGAGATCACAATGATCGGGATCCCTTGCGATCGGTATGATGTGATCGTACTTAAGGCCGTTGGGTAAACACGTGGAAGGATAATCGTCTCAACAAAATCCTCTAGCCATTCATCGACTAGCTCTATCTTGATGCCTTCGAGAGTCTGCAAATTAGACTTTAAGTAAGTCACCATATCCAAATTGCCGGCGTTGTACAGTTCCATCATCTCTTTATCGGCTTCGACGAAACGCGGGTCTGTGATGATTTTTTTATCCCACAAATATTGTGTCCACAGCACGCTGCTGTCTCCGCGAATAAGCGTATCGTCTAAATCAAAAATAGCTAATTTGGTTTGTGTAGACTGGTTTGGCATGAGGTTCCTTTCAATGGCTCACTTATTGCTGATTAACTTAGCGCTCGAATTTCATTTTTATTAAACATTAACTCAAGGTGCGTGCCCGGTTCAAACAAACGTTCAGAAGAGCGATTAAGAAGATCTACCGTCATATCGCCAGCAGGGGTATTGACGCTGTAGCGAATGATATTTCCGAGCAGTTGGTGGTCAAGGATCACTGCATCTACAGGTGCAGAAATATGGCTACCATACTGTCTTCCCGTTTCACGAACATAAATAGATTCTGGGCGAATGGCGAGAGTTCCTTGTAAATTGACACCTAGCATCCCATTGGCTTTCTCGGCATCGACTAAATTGTAATGTCCCATAAAGCGTGCGACAAATTCAGTGGCAGGTTGAGTATAGATGTTTTCAGCGGTATCGCTTTGAATAATTGCGCCTTTATTCATTAAAAAAATGCGGTCAGACATAATCATCGCTTCATCTTGATCGTGAGTGACGAAAATGGTCGTGAGCCCGAGTTCGCGCTGGATCTCACGAATTTGTTGGCGCAGGTGCTTGCGAATACGGGCATCAAGCGCCGATAACGGTTCGTCGAGAAGCAAAATTTGCGGTTTCATCACCAGTGCGCGCGCAAGTGCGACACGTTGGCGCTGACCTCCCGAAAGTTGATGCGGGTATTGGTTCTCTTTGCCTTGTAGCTCAACTATATCAATCACTTCGCAAACCGCTTTGTTGCGTTCAGTCGCAGACACTTTTCGCATCTTTAATCCAAAGGCAATATTCTCCGCGACGGTCATGTTTGGGAATAAGGCATAGCTTTGAAATACCATACCCACCCCACGCTGTTGAGCGGGCTGGTGAGTGATATTTTGGCGGTTAATATAGAGTTCCCCGCTATCGGGTTGCTCCAGCCCCGCAATACAACGGAGTAAGGTGGATTTTCCGCAGCCACTTGGCCCGAGTAAGGTAATAAATTCGCCTTTTTCAATCGTAAATTGGATATCGGAGAATACCTGATTTTGACCAAAGGATTTGGTTAGATTTTCAGCAATGACGTAGCTCATCGTTCGTCTCCCGCACGATTCAAGCGAGTTGCTAACCCTGTGAGCAGCAACGTAAATAGGAAGTAGGACATCACCAATGCCGAGGTAAAGTGTCCGCTGGTTTGGCGCATATTGAAGAGATAGATCTGCAAGGTTTCGAAACGGGTTCCCACTAGAATATTAGCAAACACGAATTCGCCCATTAAAAATGAAAAAGAAATTAGCAAAGACACCAATAACCCTTTACGGATATTTGGGAGCACTATCATTAAAAAGGCTTTAAACGTGCTGGCGCCGAGTAAATGGGCGGCATCCATTAAGTCATGCAGGTTGATCCCTTGGAAACTATTGGCGAGTGCGCGGTACATAAATGGCAATGTGATAGTGAAGTAAGTACCAATTAGAATCCACGGCGTACCGACCAACATAAATGGCTCATCGGCAAAAATTTGCAGTAAGCCGACGGAAGAGACAACGGGCGGTATCGCAAAAGGAAGAATGATTAATAAATCCATCAACCCTTTGAGCTTTGGAAAGCGGTAAAACACGGCGAAAGTCATCGGTAAAATGACCAGTACGCTGATCAGTAATGTGCCAAAGCAGATCAAGAGCGATCGTCCAAATGCCATTAAAAAGCGCGGATCTTGCCACAGTTGCAGATACCATTTTATGGAAAGGGCATCAGGCATAATCGTCGCGCCCCATGAGCTCGAAATGGAGTAAACAAAGGTGGCGATAATTGGCAGCGCAAGAATGGTGGCAACAGTGCCGAGCACCATTTTATGAAACAGTAAACTCGGTGTTTTTGGGCTACGAATATTAGGATTTAGCATGGTAGCTCCGCTTTAATAGCCAGTGGTGAATCGCTGTGATAAACCCAAGGATCGCAATCAAAACAACGGACAGTGCAGCTGCCATATTGGGTTCTAAGAATAGGTCGCCAGAGACAAGACTGGCAATGCGGATAGTCACTAAGTTGTAGTTTCCACTGGTCAATGCATAAGTGCTGGCATAGGCGCCAACCGCATTGGCCACTAAGATAATAAACGTGCCTAGCAAGGCAGGGGAAATCACCGGAATACCTACTTTCAGCCAATAAGTGAGCTTGCTTGCCCCCATGGTCTTAGCCGCATCTTCCCATTCAGGTTTTAAGGCATCAAATGCAGGGTAAAGTAGTAAAATTCCCAGCGGGATTTGGAAATAGATATACAGGAGCATCAAGCCGCTGGCGCTGTAGATATTAAAATCATCAATCCATCCCCACGCTTTAAGCTGTAAGGTAATTGCGCCGTTAAAACCTAAAATAATGATAAACGCGAAGGCTAATGGGACACCGCTAAAATTGCTCGCCATGGTGGTAAACGAAATCATAAAATTGCGCACTTTGCCCTGCATTTTATAAATAGAGAATGCAGTAACACAGGCAATAAGCAGACCAACAACACTACAAATTAGTGATAACCATAAGGTGTTTTGAAACGCTTGTAGATAGAAATCGTTGGTGAAGATTTCAACGTAATTTTCAAAAGACCACGCTTCTTCATAGACAAAACTGTTGAATAACACCCAAATCATGGGGGCAATCTGAAACAGGTAAAATAAGATAATAAACGGTACAATTAATAGTGCTGCACGCCAGTGAAAACGCACATTGGGCTTATTTAACATCGCTAGGCTTCCCCTGTGTTGATGGGGGGGATCACTTGCTGGAATATCTGCCATTAGCGACCTCCTGCCAGTAAATCATCACAGACAGTTTTGTTTGAGAAAGGTACACCAAGTAACTGGCAAACCGTGCCACAAATCGCGGTTTGTTCTATGAGCACATCGGGTTGGTGAGAAAAGGCATTCCCGATAGTTAGCAGCGGTACCGTGCACTCTTCCGGTAAGATTCCCCCGTGGCTACGGTCATTATTCATCCCGTGGTCACTGGTGATGATGATTTGGTAGCCTTGCGCGATCCACATTGGTAGATAGCGGGATAAATAAATATCTGCTTTACGGGCGGCGTTGCGGTATTGCGGAGAATCGAATCCAAATTTATGACCCGCATCATCAATATTCATCGGGTGGATCAGCAAAAAATCGGGGTCATGCTGGGTACGTAGGTATTCAGCGTCCATAAAGAGATGGTCATCAGGGTAATGGTCTGCTTGGTAAAAGCATCCATGCTGAATAGGAAGCTGTTTATCATGGGTAAATCGGTCGCGATTCGCATCAAAAGGTGCGCGGTTATACAATTCACTGACCCAATAATAGGCAGCGGCAGCGGTGGTTTTACCTGCTTGGTGAGCCAGTGAAAAGATGCTCTCGAAGTGAGAAAGTCGCACCACATCGTTGTTGACGATGCCACTTTGAACGGGGGCGATCCCCGTCAAAATACATTCGTACAGTGGGCGCGACATAGACGGGAGTTCACACTCCATTTTATAAAGTGTTGCACTGTCGGCTTTGATAAGACCATTGAGATAGCCCATACATTGATGGGCTACTGAATAACTTAAACCGTCAAGAACAACAAGTATGACTTTTTCAGACATCAGACTGTGGTTCCTAATCGCAATTATTGTTGGTGAATTAACACTTGTTGCTGCCACATTTTCGGTAAATTACGCGATGACTTTTCCCAACCTTCGGCATCTTTGATCGGATGAACATTTTTATACTGTTCTTCTGGAAGTAATTTAGCTTGGATTTCTGCTGGCAATGTTAGGTGTTGAGCACGAATAGGGCGCGCATAACCTTCTGCAAGATTGATTTGCCCTTTATCACTAAAAATAAATTCGCGAGCTAATTTTGCAGCATTCGGATTTTTGGCGAATTTGTTGATGATGGTGGTGTAACCGGAGATCACGCTACCGTCAGATGGGATGACGACAATAAATCGGTCGCGGTTGATTTGGTCACGATAGTTCAGGGCATTAAAGTCCCATAAAATACCGACTTCAACTTCACCTTTTTCAATATTGGCAACGGTTGGGTCATTCACAGATAAACGTTTTTGTTTGGCGAGCTCACCGAAAAATTCAATAGCAGGCTTCAGATTATTTTCATCGCCGCCACGAGCAAATGCCGCCGCTAAAACCGCATTATTGGCTTGTGCGGCAATACCGACATCCCCTACGGTAACTTTATATTTACCTTTGAGTAAGTCATCCCAGCTTTTTGGTGTGTCTTTAACTAAGTCTTTATTGATCATGAACGCGATAGTACCGGTATAAGCCAGCGCCCAATGACCATCTTTATCTTTTGCCCAGTCCGGCACTTGTGACCAAGTGGTCGGTTTGTACGGCTGAGTCACGCCTTTTTGTACGGCAACCGGTCCAAAGGACGCGCCCACGTCACCGATATCCGCTGTGGCATTATTTTTCTCAGCGGCAAACTTTGCGATTTCTTGCGCGGAGCTCATGTCCGTATCTTGATGTTTTAAACCATATTGAGCCGATAAATCTTGCCATGTGCCTTTCCAGTTTGCCCATGTGTCAGGCATCCCAACGCTATAAACTTGACCTTCTTTTTTTGCAGCTTCGATAAGTTTGGTTAAATCACTGTCAGCGGCAAAAGCCATTTGAGAGGCGCTGAGTGACAGTAAAATTGCAGGTACGATAGCTTTCATCTTGTTTCTCTCTCTATAAGAGTCGCCGTATTGGTTAATTGGCATGCTAATTATTCAAGATGACAATGAATTGACGGTTGTGTGACACTTTTTAGACGTAGTGACTTTAAAATGTCTAAAAAGTGTCAAAATGATGAAAGGGGAGTGACGAATCAAACGGTTGTATGCCAATCTATAAAACAAGCGTATCTTTAACCGCAATAAAAAGTGTTGAAATAGAGAACCATAATGAATAAACACACATTAGCAGGAACGGAAAGTGGCTGGTGGTTTGTCTGTTTTGCGGGTCGCCTATGGCTACCGCAAGGCGATATTCCTCGAGGCGCAGCGCAACAATTTGGATTAACCGGAAAATTAGCAACACCGATTGGCGAATGGCAAGGGGAAGTTGTTTGGTTGATTGCGGAAAAAATGCCATCAGACATGGCATCCCCTCGCGTAGTGGCTTCTCAAGATGAAGGCTTATTTCGCCTTGCTGGGCGAGGTGTACAATTAGCTGAGTTTTATCGCTCACACCGCTATTGTGGCTATTGCGGTACGGCGATGCGTCATAGTTCTACGGAGTGGGCATGTTTGTGTGACCACTGCCATGAGCGTTACTACCCGCAAATCGCACCTTGTATTATCGTCGGTATTCGTCGTGATGATCATATTTTGCTGGCACAACATCGTCGCCATTCACAAAATCCGCTGTTCACGGTGTTAGCTGGGTTTGTGGAAGTGGGGGAAACCTTAGAAGAGGCAGTGGCTCGCGAAGTGATGGAAGAGAGCCATATAAAAGTGCGGAATATTCGTTATGTCTCTTCCCAGCCATGGCCATTCCCTCATTCGCTGATGATGGGCTTTTTAGCAGACTATGATGGTGGGGATATTCAAGTGGACCCCAAAGAGTTGGTCAGCGCTAATTGGTATCACTATAACGACCTACCGTTAATCCCCCCAGGTGACACAATTGCTCGGCGATTAATTGAAGATACGGTGGTGCTATGCCGTCAATTTGATGAAGATAACCACTAATTGCGCTGGCGCTGATATTGTTTCCCTTTGCTGGTATAATATGGCGCCTTAGCCATTTGCGGCGGCCACAATAATAATGGAGTAAATAATGACTGAGTTGAAAAATGACCGCTATCTACGTGCGTTGCTACGTCAACCTGTAGATGTGACCCCAGTTTGGATGATGCGTCAAGCAGGGCGTTACCTACCAGAATATAAAGCAACTCGCGCAGAAGCTGGTGATTTTATGTCTTTATGCAAAAACACCGAGCTGGCGTGTGAAGTGACTTTACAGCCATTACGTCGTTTTCCATTAGACGCCGCAATTCTCTTTTCTGATATTTTAACTATCCCTGATGCAATGGGGCTTGGGCTCTATTTTGAAGCAGGGGAAGGTCCTCGTTTTAAGAAACCAGTAGCAAGCGCTGCGGATGTCAAAAATATTCCAGTTCCTGATCCTGAAATGGAGCTGGGTTATGTGATGGACGCCGTTCGAGCCATTCGTAAAGCGTTAAAGGGGGATGTACCTCTGATTGGTTTCTCTGGTAGCCCGTGGACATTAGCGACTTATATGGTGGAAGGCGGTAGCAGTAAAGCATTCACCAAAATTAAAAAGATGATGTATGAAGATCCAAATACGCTTCATTTACTGCTTGATAAACTCGCCGATAGCGTGATTTTGTATTTGAATGCACAGGTGCGAGCAGGTGCTCAATCTCTGATGATTTTCGATACATGGGGTGGCGTGCTGACTAAGCGCGATTATTTAGAGTTTTCCCTACGCTATATGCATAAAATTGTCGATGGCTTAATCCGTAAAAATGAAGGGCGTCGTGTTCCAGTCACGCTGTTTACGAAAGGTGGCGGCCAGTGGCTAGAAGAGATGGCAGCGACAGGTTGTGATGCGTTAGGTCTTGATTGGACGACTGAAATTGCAGATGCGCGCCGTCGCGTAGGTGACCAAGTCGCACTGCAAGGGAATATGGATCCTTCTATGTTATATGCGCCGCCTGCGCGTATTGAACAAGAAGTCCAGCATATCTTAGCGGGTTTTGGTCAAGGCGAAGGGCACGTATTCAACTTAGGTCATGGTATTCACCAAGATGTTGAGCCTGAACATGCAGGTGCTTTTGTGGATGCTGTTCATCGTTTATCTCGTCAGTATCATCTGTAGTTTCTAAGACACAATAGAGGTAGAGCGGAGTAGCTTTCTACCTCTATCTGAACCTCTTAATATGTGATGCATTTACTGGATCTTGTAAGTGCATCATTATCATCTATGATTAATCCTTATTAACGGTGGTCCCGTGATGGTGATTGATACTCAGCAACTACGAAAACAGCAGATTCAGTTAGCCGAAAGAGTGATTTTGCAGGATGAATTTGTTCCCCCTCATTTTATTGGTGGTGCGGATGTTGGTTTTGAGCAAGATGGCACGGTGACTCGCGCGGTGATCGTGGTGTTATCATGGCCTGATCTGCAATTAGTTGAGTATCAAATAGCTCGGGTACCTACTCAGTTACCTTATATTCCAGGGTTACTTTCGTTTCGCGAAGTGCCCGGTCTAATGGCAGCATGGGAAAAAACCCAACAAAAACCCGACTTAGTGCTGGTGGACGGTCAAGGTATTGCGCACCCACGGCGTTTTGGTGTAGCTTGCCATTTTGGATTACTTGCCAATGTACCGACAATAGGGGTAGCTAAAAGTCGTTTATGTGGTGATGATGTTGAGCTCAATGCAGAACCTGAAAGTGTCCAAATATTGAAGGTGGGTCAAGAGCAGTTAGGGTGGGTTTATCGCAGTAAAAAACGGTGCAATCCTTTATATGTTTCTCCGGGTCACAAAGTCAGTTTTATTTCCTCGTTAGAGTGGGTAAAACGGTGTATTCAGGGGTATCGATTACCGGAACCGACCCGATTTGCTGACGGAATTGCTTCTAATCGAACATTTTTTAAGCGAATGAATGAGAAAATTGGCTAATTATCAGCAAAATATGTGGCATTGGCAGATTTTCAGGTAAACTGCGAAGTATTGAGATTGATGAGTCAGAAATTATGTTAAGAAATCCTATTCATTTGAGGTTAGAGAAACTAGAAAGCTGGCAGCATGTGACCTTCATGGCATGTCTGTGCGAGAGAATGTATCCTAACTATCAAATGTTTTGCCAGCAAACTGAATTTGCTGATGTGAAGGTTTATCGTGCCATCCTTGATTTAATCTGGGAAACCTTGGTTATCAAAGATAGCAAAGTCAATTTCGACAATCAGTTAGAAAAGTTAGAAGAAATTATTCCAGTCGCCGATGACTTCGATATGTACGGTGTTTATCCCGCTATCGACGCTTGTATTGCTTTAGGTGAACTCATCCACGCTAAATTGAGTGGTGAAACCCTTGAACACGCAATCTTAGTCAGTGAAGCATCGATTCGTACTGTTGCTATGCTGGAAATGACCCAAGCAGGGCGTGAAATGACTGATGAAGAGCTAAAAGACGTGCCCGCTGTGGAAGAAGAGTGGGACATTCAGTGGGACATTTTCCGCTTATTAGCCGCTTGCGAAGAACGAGACTTAGAGTTAATTAAAGGATTAAGATCTGACCTCCGTGAAGCGGGTGTCAGCAATATCGGCATTACTGTTGCCTAAATTTTGCGTTTTTATGCGTGAAAACGTGACTTAAAGCAGTAATGCTGTGTACTAAGACTTCACATTTACCCCTACTCTGTTCTACATTTAGGGGCGAGAAGAAGTGGCTATCGGGGGCGTGTATCAGGGGCTGTCTATCTGGCATATCCGACGCACTCGATGCTTTGCAAACGATAAACACACTGTGTAAGGATAATTTATGAACAAGACTGAATTAGTTGATGCTATCGCAGAATCAGCAGATCTGACTAAAACTCAAGCTAAAGCAGCTTTAGAAGCAACTCTGAGCGCAATTTCAGATTCTCTGAAAAGCGGCGAAGCAGTACAACTGGTCGGTTTCGGTACTTTTAAAGTTAGCCACCGTGCAGCTCGTACCGGTCGTAACCCTCAAACTAAAGCAGAAATCCAAATTCCTGCAACAACTGTACCAGCGTTCTCTGCCGGTAAAGCACTGAAAGACGCTGTAAAATAAGTACATTGTCTACGAGAATTACCAGAGGGGGTATGAAGTTACCCCTTTTGTTTATTCGTCAAAGGTTGCTGGTATTGGGAGCAGTCTCAATACTAAGCGCCTGTTCTTCTAATTCGCCTCGACTCCCTGAGTTTAGTGCCAGCGGATTTATTGCCGATGAAGGCGTAATCCGAATGTGGAGACTGAATGATGCGAAGAGTCAGCCGTTGGTCTTAATGGTGGTGTATAGCCCCTATAAAAGAACCGATACCTCAGTTAATTTCTTCGAATATCGTGATGGCAAATTGTGGCAGATTCGCAGCCAGGTCCTTAATCAAGGGGTCAATAACATCACTGAGCAACTGCGCTTTAGTAAAGATAATGAAATTGTGTTTATGCAGCGCGCGCAAAACAATATCAAAACTCCACTGTCTTCCGATGACATTAACCGTTGGCGTTTTGAAGCTGACCGTATCTTGGATATTAATACCGCGTTGATTGTCGGTGGTGTAGAGCTACACCAAGGACATTGGAAGCAAGGTAAAATTACCACTTGCAGCGGTGATGAACGCAAAGTGACGTTTGAGCCGTATGCCCAGAAATGGTTAGATGACAGAGCAAAAGTGTGGACGAAAGAGTTGAATCTGGCATGGTTAGAGTCACCAGAGGGAAATCAGCTTTTGATGGTGGCGGATACTAATTTTTGCAGCTGGCAGCCTTCTAAAGATTCGCTCTAATCTCACCGCTCGTCGTCTTTCGAACCACAGCTGTATTGCTACGTTCGTTCACTCTAGTCACATACTCATGTATGCTCCTAGAGATTCTCTCTCTTGCAGCTTTGCTGTGATTCGAAAGACTTAGAGCCATTGGCTGGGTGAAGGTCAAAGGCAAAAAGCAAAAATTCAAAAGCAAAAAGCTGATAAAAGTTTCCTCTTATCAGCTTGTGGGTTATTTGCTTCTATTATTTGTTCTATTACTTAATACGAGCGATGGCACGGTAGCCGATATCGTTGCGATAGAAGCTGCCAGACCAATTGATAGTCTTGGCAACTTCATACGCTTTAGCTTGGGCTTTTGCGATGTCATTACCTAACGCAGTGACACACAGAACGCGTCCGCCGGCAGTGACGACTTCACCTGCTTGGTTTAGCTTGGTACCTGCGTGGAACACTTTGCTATCAGCAGCTTCTGATGTTGGTAGACCCGAAATCACATCGCCATTGCGATAATCCCCCGGGTATCCACCTGCCGCAATCACGACACCGAGCGCTGGACGTTCATCCCACAGGGAATCTTTACCTGCGAGTTCACCTTTAGCACCCGCTAAACACAGAGCGACTAAATCAGATTGCAAGCGCATCATAATTGGCTGAGTTTCAGGGTCGCCAAAGCGGCAGTTAAATTCGATCACTTTCGGATTGCCAGCTTTATCAATCATCAAGCCCGCATATAAGAAACCTTGATAGCGATTACCTTCTTGATCCATCCCTTTAACAGTTGGATAAATCACTTGCTCCATCACACGCTGGTGAACTTCATCAGTGACGACGGGAGCGGGTGAATAAGCCCCCATGCCACCCGTGTTTAAACCTGTGTCACCATCACCAACGCGTTTATGATCTTGGCTAGTTGCCATTGGAATGACATTTTCACCGTCAACCATAACAATAAAGCTGGCTTCTTCACCATCTAAGAATTCTTCAATAACAATACGATGACCAGCATCACCGAACGCGTTGCCAGCCAGCATATCATGTACCGCATCTTTAGCTTCTTGCAGCGTCATGGCGACAATCACACCTTTACCAGCAGCAAGACCGTCAGCTTTGATAACGATTGGAGCGCCAACTTTATCTAAATATGCCAGAGCGGGTTCAATTTCAGTAAAGTTTTCATAGGCCGCGGTTGGGATATTGTGACGGGCTAAAAAATCCTTAGTGAACGCTTTAGAACCTTCTAATTGAGCAGCACCTTGGGTTGGACCAAAAATGGTTAAACCTGCTTGTTTGAAGGCATCAACGACACCAATCACTAAGGGAGCTTCGGGACCCACGATGGTTAAACCAACTTGTTTATCTTTGGCAAATTGCAGTAAGCCATCAATGTCAGTTGCTGAGATATCGACATTTTCCAATGCTGGCTCAAGAGCAGTACCCGCATTACCCGGTGCAACATAGACTTTGTCTGCTAATGGAGATTGAGCTGCTTTCCATGCCAAAGCGTGTTCGCGACCACCGCCACCAATAATCAGAATATTCATAGAAACCCCTAGCAATTAATGACGGAAATGACGCATGTTAGTGAAGATCATTGCGATACCGTGCTCATTTGCTGCGGCAATCACTTCATCATCACGAATAGAACCACCTGGTTGGATAACGCAAGTTACACCAACAGCGGCAGCCGCATCGATACCATCACGGAATGGGAAGAATGCATCAGATGCCATAGCACAGCCTGCAACTTCTAAACCTTCGTCAGCAGCTTTGATACCTGCAATTTTTGCGGAGTAAACACGGCTCATTTGGCCAGCGCCAATCCCGATGGTCATGTCATTTTTAGAATAAACAATCGCATTTGATTTCACGAATTTGGCGACTTTCCAACAGAATAGTGCGTCTTTTAATTCACGCTCAGTTGGCTGACGTGTTGTCACAACGCGTAAATCTTCGGCTTCTACCATACCTAAGTCACGGTCTTGAACCAATAAACCACCATTCACGCGTTTGAAATCCAAACCGGCAGCAGGTTTGCTCCATTCACCGCACACCAAAACGCGCACGTTTTGTTTTGTTGATAAAGAAGGTAGAGCATCTTCTGCAATTGAAGGCGCTATAATCACTTCAACAAACTGGCGTTCAATGATGGCTTCTGCGGTTGCTTTATCTAACTGGCGGTTAAACGCGATGATGCCACCAAATGCAGAGGTTGGGTCAGTTTTGAATGCTTTATCATAAGCGGCATGAATATTCTCGCCAATGGCAACGCCACAAGGGTTAGCGTGTTTAACGATCACGCAGGCTGGTTCATCGAACGACTTCACACATTCCAGAGCTGCGTCGGTATCCGCGATATTATTATAAGAAAGTGCTTTACCTTGAATTTGGTTAGCCGTCGCAATAGAGGCTTCTTTCAGGTTCTCTTCTATATAGAAAGCGGCATCTTGATGGCTGTTTTCGCCATAGCGCATATCTTGTTTTTTAATAAAGTTTAAATTCAAGGTACGAGGGAAGCGACCAGATGGTTGAGTTGTATCACCGTAGTATGGTGCAACGAGCTCGCCAAAATAGTTAGCAATCATGCTGTCATAAGCGGCGGTATGTTCGAAGGCTTTGATGGCTAAGTCAAAGCGTGTTGACCAGTTCAGCGAATTTTCGTGGTTATCCATCTCTTCGATAATTTTGCTGTAGTCATTACTATTAACTACGATAGCCACGTCTTTATGGTTCTTTGCTGCTGAGCGAACCATTGTTGGACCACCAATATCGATATTCTCAACCGCATCTTCTAATGTACAGTTTGGTTTTGCGACGGTTTGAGCAAATGGATAAAGGTTTACAACCACCATATCAATAGGTGCGATGTCATGTTGCTGCATGATGGCGTCATCTTTACCACGACGACCTAAGATCCCACCATGCACTTTCGGGTGCAGAGTTTTAACACGTCCATCCATCATTTCAGGAAAACCTGTGTAATCTGAAACTTCAGTGACCTTAAGGCCTTGCTCTGCTAATAATTTAGCGGTTCCACCAGTAGAAAGCAGTTCAACACCACGGTGAGAAAGCGCCTTAGCGAATTCAACAACCCCTGTTTTATCAGACACACTAAGCAGGGCACGGCGAATAGGACGAAGCTGTTGCATGAGATAGATCCCTTGGATTTGGATAAAGAAGCAATATCTATATATAAGTCACTTACAATTTCAGAGCATCAAAATAAAATCAATGCCGAATTTTCGCGCTAATTGTAGCGCAAACGTTTGCGTAATGCGCGGACTTTTTTCACTATTTTTTCCGTCTGTGGATAAATCTGTGCGTAAGTGGGTATAACTAGGGGTTTTGCTGTGGAATGCAGCAGTTGAACTAAAAACCGTAAAAAATCTTAAAAAAAGGGTTGCAGGAATTCTGC
>NZ_JAMPNS010000030.1:0-22750 GCF_028479465.1 Providencia sp. PROV208
AGGTAAATCCCCATGATTGAGATTCAGTATTGAGACCATCGCCTGAAACTTGCTTATAGCTATCACCAAATGCCACTTCTTTTATTCGATGCTTAAATTCGCCAGTTGGCGAGTCTTGGATTTGAGTTCGCCACTTAAACTCTTCAATCATTATTACCCCTAAATAAAAAAGCCACCCGAAGGTGGCTATGTGAGGATCAATCTAGATAATCTTTACTGATTTAATAATTTGATAGTTTTCCGTGCGTGATCTTTAGCTTCGTCAAAGTATTCGGCTAGCGGTTTACTAGAGTTCAAGTTTGTTTGGTAGACTATATTTGCCAATACGAAATCAACACTATACTCATCACCTTTATAAACATCGACAGGAATGCTGATTTGCTCATCTTCTGGGTTAATGATTACAGTTCCAAGTTTTAATTCCATTACTACCTCTCATTAATTTTTTAATACTGTTCTTATCTTCCAACAGAAACAGCTTTGATTATTTTGTACAAATCACCACCTTCACGCCCCTCTATTGCCATGAAGCGCTTAAGCTTATTATTTAAGGATTGCTCCGCAGCTCGGATATCAACATTCTGCATAGAACCTTGCTGTTGAGCACCACTTACAACGCTGATGCCACCAAAATTAAGATTGACGTTAATCCCACCAGCAGGATGAGTGCCGTAAACTTGCACTCGAGGCTGACTCACTGACATTGGCTGAGAGCCACCTACATATCCACCAGATGCATAACCTCTCTTTCCTGCATCCATTAACCGATATAGATTAGCTTTACCTAATTTAGCCGTACTCTCTTTGTCAAATACAAATTCGCCTCTATGCACGATACCAGCTACATCATATTTACCGCCGTCACCAGTATATCCGCCTGTTGCATGACCTTTTAGCCCTAAGAATTCACCAACAATAGTCCCACTAAAAGCAGCTTTCATAGCATTCAGCATCGCCATTTGCATAAGCATTTTAGTCGTCATTTCTAAAAATGAGCGAGTAAAGTCACCAAAGCTAGCTTTGCCCTTTAAAACAAAATCGACAACGCTATTACTCATACCTTGAAATACTGATTGGCTAATTTGAGATACGTTACCATAAACATTGGAGACTTGGTCTTGAAATTCTGCAAATCCCCTTTTAACTCCAGCCTCCCAATTGGTACGTAACGAATCTTCTTTACTGTAATAATCCTCTAATGCCTGCTTCTCTGCTGGTGATTTAGCTTGCTCAAGTGCGATGTCACGTTGGTACATACGGTCAGATTTACCAGTGCCCATATCCAGCGCTCGACTCTTAGCTTTTATTTCTTCAACTCGTTTTAGTTGCCTATCTAACTCTCTATTATGTTGCTTTTGACGCTCTATTTCATCGCCAACTACTGCTAATGCGCGTTGAGAAGCTAATACATATTCTTTTTTAGCCAATAACGATTGCTCATCATTGGTAAGCTTACGTGTCGCTTTTGCTTCTTCTAATACAGCTATTTTGGCTTCCATATCCCAAAGCTTTTTACGCTCTGAGCTAATCACATCAGCAACAGTTTTATGCTCTTTTAATACTTTAAGTTGAGCCTGTAGAGAAACGAGAGCTTCATTGGCTGACTCATCCGCACGAGTGCCATAGTCAGGTCGATATGCTGTAGGTTTCTTTTTCCCTCTCAGTTTTTCTTTCTCATACCGTTCCTTTTCACGACGAATCGCTTTATCCTTTACAGCCTGAGAAGCGTATTCTTTATTTTTTATTTCACTTAATTTGCGTTGGTGTTTCTCCTCCGCGGTCTCATATTCTCGCCTTAATGCTTCATCAGCCAAAATCTGTGACTTTTTAACCTCTTCCTGTTTTCTAGCCGCCTCTTTTCTCGCATTCTCTATATCCCTCTGAAACTTTTCTTCGTTTAGTAAATCCAGTTCTCGCCTTAAATCTTCAGGTGTCTGACCTGTTTTATAATGATGCAGTCCTTTAGCAGCAGGGTCTAACTGGAACTCAAGAAGTTTCTCTTCATAGTCTTTAATCTTTTGGTCTAGCGCTCTTTCTCGTCCTATATTAAGCATTGCATCCCATGCATCGCTCGCCATTTCCTTAACGCCTTTCCAAGCTGATTCTAAAAAACCTAAGTTGTTTTCAATTTGCTGACTACGCTCCTGCATTGCATTGGCATAAGACTCCATTGCTATCTTTGCAACCTCATGCTCCTTCCCCTGCTCTTGCAGTGCCATTATTTGCTCTAACTGAGTAGCCGTTAAGAAGTGAAGGGATTTATCTAGTTCAGTAACAGCTTTAACTGGCTCCTCTTTTAAACGCTGAAATTGCTTGATTGTTTCATCAACTGACTGACCAACAGCCTTTTCGATTGCGGCTGCTGTTTTAGAAACCATCTCAACTATATCGCCGGAGAATCCCCCTGAGCCAACAACTTTTGATATAGCATCAGCCATACCATACTGGGTAATACCATTTCCTGATAAGTTTCTAGCAAGAGTATCCAGTTGTGCCGCAGTCTTCCCTGCATACCTACCAGTAAGAATCAGTTGCTTGTTATATTCACTAAATTCCTTAGAGCCTTGATATGCAGCAAGAGCTACCGCAGAAGCGGCACCAACAAATCCAAACATTGCAACTCTTGCTGGGGTAATTAGCGATGCTAACGCCTTCAATGAGTTTCCTATACCACCGAAGGAATCTTTTATCTGACCACCTTGCTGTATCATCACCATCCATACAGGCATCCCAGATGCCAACGATGTGACAATATCCGTCATTTGAGCGGGTAACTGACGCATAGCGTTTCGATATTGACCAATCGTGATTGAACCATTTAAGAATGCTTTTTCTTGTTCTTTCAGCTTGGCAATCATTGGCGCAGCTTGTTGCGAAACTCCCATTTGCGCTGCTTTCAACTCTAGAATTTCAGTTTTGGTTTTTCCTATAAAATCCGTCTGATTTTTAAGAGATTGTAAGAATTCATCTGCGGCTTGCTTTGCTTTATTCGTTGCAGCCTCCTGAGCTAATAATGCTTGCCCTTCTGCAGTCAGAGACATGTGCATTCTTTGCAGCTTATCTCTAGTTTGGTCTAATATGCTGCTATAATCTTTGAATTGATCTTTGGGAAGTAACCCTTTTTTACTTGCTGCTACAAGCTTTGTCTGCCAGTCATCTAATCGTTCAAAAGCTTTATTTGTAGGGTTCAGCTGATTAAGTAACTCATGAAGCTCTTTACGCTGTTTCTCCGCAGCTTGAGCTGCTTTTTTCTGGTTATCAACGCCGCGTTTAAATTGTTCGTTCAGGTCTTGAGCTGAGCCATTTACCTTTTCTGCTGTGCTGCCAAACTCCTTTAATTTTTGAGTCCCACGCTCTAAATCAGACGTATCAGCTTTAAGAGAGATGGTTGCTATATCTGCCATTTACCTTTCTCCAGATATAAAAAAACCACTCATAGGTGGTTAAATTAGCTTGTATGTAACTTTTATTTAAATTAACGCCATATTATTCTAGAATTTCATTTTCCAACATTCATCACTAACCAGATAACCTTTAAACACACAAAGGATTATTAACATGCTTAGAAAATTGACACTCATCGCAGCCCTTTTCATCGCAGCCAATGCTCATGCTGGAAACGAGTTAACTATCAGTAAGTTAGCTAGTGATGCAAAGACTAAAACAGCATTCCTTCAAGTTGTAAAAAATAACGACCTCCCATCATGGGTCTTAACTGGTGGTACTGAATCCCCATCAAATACTGTGACTTTAAACGGTAATGAATACCAAGTAGCAACAGCGTGCAAACCTCACAATTGCCCAGCAGAGCGAATTGCGATTATGTACTCTAAAGAAAAGAATGTTATGGCAGGTGTATTCTCTTCAAATGATGAAAAGAACAATACTGAGGATTTACTCTGGTTTAATATCACCGATGATTTATCAATCGATGGGAAAACGGTTTTATTTGCAGCACTTACGGGCAGCCTAGATAATCACCCTAATGATTTTAACTATAAGTAATTAAACTTAAAGTAGTTATTTTCAGAATTAGCCCACCAATGCCAATAGAATGGCGTTAAAATAGAAGCCCAAGGACGGGCTAGATTAATTACTTTGCAGTCAATTTGTAACTCTCATCAATCAACACTTTAAGCTCATCTTCAGGAAATCCACTGTCCAACTTTATAGTAATCCAGTGCTCTTTATTCATGTGATATGCTGGATATACCCCTTTCTTTAACCTCAACGAACCAACTAATTCAGGAGGTGATTTAAGGTTTATAATATCTACCATCTCATCACTCTCGCTTTCATATAACTTCTTTGATGATATTGTCAGAATGGCAGCAAACCATTTTGAGTTATTTTTATGCCTATAAATGATGTAACTAGGAAACTTAGCCCATGGATACTCAGCGACAGCACCATAATTACTCTGGATATATTCCATAAGTTCATTTTTGTTCATCTCACCATCCCACGAATAAGTTTTAGTTATGCTAACTTAGTGGGAGTGCAAATTGAAGCAAACAAAAAGGTCACATAAGCGACCCAATCAATACTTTTGCTACTTTTTATTACTTATTGACGTAATTTGCATACAGTATAAGTAATATTGGCGTTGCAATAATATCAGCAGCAATAGTAAATGGTGTAATCATGACATTACCAGCCAATTTACCAGCACTAAGTGATGTGTATTCCTCTGTAGTATAAAACTCAACCTTATATGATTGATTTAGCTTAGCATTGGGTACTAATGGAAGAGTTATTCCATTCCTATCAAATAAATATCCACTTAGCGGGATTGTTTTAACCCATGACTTATCATTATCAAATCGCCTCTCACTAAAACCAAAATCCTTAAGGCTTTTCTCTTGTTCTGGACTTAACCTGTACTTTTTATCTATATAAACAAAGTAACTGTCATTAAATTTTACTAGTCCTTCTCTGCGCTCATCTGGCTTTATCTCGATTCTAATAACTCCCTCCGGGTTATTAAATGCTGACAATGGAATTACTTTAACCAACTCATTTAATTTCATTAATTCAGCAGAACCATTCGTCAGTATATAAATATATTTATCACCTAAAAAACCATAACCTGAAGTAGGAAGCTCAATCTCTTTTAATTTTTGATTAGTTAGTTTATTTTTAACACTAATATCTTTATATTCAAAAGTAGATACAATATTATCTTTTAAATCAACACGTTCCCTTATATTGGTCTCTTTTGCCGTGTTCGAATCCCAAACCGCCGCAGTTACGCACCCAGTAGAACTTAAAATCGATACGCTCAAAAAGCACGCTAGTAATTTATTCATTCCATTGCCTTAATAAGTTTAATTTAAGTCCAATGGATATTAGGATAGATGCAAATTTCAGGCAATAAAAAACCCACCGGAGTGGGTTATTAACACTATTTATAGTTGAGCACATGTACATTAAAAATTACGAATATTAGCAATCTCTTCTTGTGTGACTTCTAGAGACTCTAGAGATCTCTGGTATTCATTGGGTTCCATTCCTTCAAATTTTTGATGTCACTCTCATCTATTCATGTTTTTTAAAATAAATCTATTACCTATAGACGGGTCAACTGTTTTCGTATTTGCAATCAGCTAGACCGACACTAATTTCTTGACCTTTGTTGCTATTGTGCAAAATAACTTTAATACCCATTCTGTCGTATATCATATAAGCAAATGTAACCCCTGAATTTTCACTAAAATACACAGTAGCTTTAGCATCAGTTGAAAGCAACTCAAGCTTTGGTGATGTTATAACTACCCCTGTATCAAAGGTTATATTTATCATTGCATTGTTATAATCTGCATGTGGAGTTACTTCCAACTTAACAGTCCCGATTTGCACTCCGTTATATCTATTGCTATCACTAAGGTCATCAGGTATGGAATAAACTCCACAGTTATACTTTCCCGCCAAAGCCAAAATATTATAGTTATTATCTCGATATAACCCCATATCATTCTCGTTATTAGCAGACAGGGTATATCCAGAAAATAAAATAAACAGGGCGCAAATATACTTAATCATCTTTAACCTCATTAATAAATTAGCCCCCTGAATATACCTGAATAGCTTTACTACACATAATCGAACTCTTTAGTTAAAAATAATTATGTGATCTAGAATGCAAGCTCATCCTTGGGCTATGTGTAGGTTAGGCAACTTCCTTCCCGTGAATAATATGGCGTAACGCGCTAATACCGTTCTCATTATAACGGAACGCTTCAACCTGCTTTGATGAGTAAGCTGACTTGTCCAAAAAGAACTTACCGAATTCGTCAGTTTTCAATCCGTTCTTGTTTGCAATACGACCAATTTTATTTGCTGACACTTCTAACCATATTCTTAATCACAAAGAGGGCTTCTGATTTAGAAGCCCTCTAGTATTAAACTCGCTTAACTACATAAATTTTACATTAATGACCGGACGTTTTAGCTTCTCGACAAGCCTCGAATAAAAACCAGACACGGCGTTCTGTTTCATCAATCCAGTTTTCTATTAGGCTTGTAGTGGAATAATCGCCATGTTCTGCGCATACTTCATGTGCTTTTCGAAATTCTGAAGCCAACATTTTATTATCTTCACAAAGCTCAGCAAGCATATCTAAAGGTTCTACGTATTCCGCATTGTTATCGCTAATCCTTTGCATTTTTGATATTTGCCCTATAGAACGTATAGTCACACCACCTATTTTACGAACTCTTTCAGCTATAGGGTCTGTCATGGAGTATAGTTGTTCACTTTGTTCATCAAGCAATAAATGATAATCGCGGAAATGTGGACCACTCATGTGCCAATGAAAGTTTTTAGTTTTTAAATAAATAGCAAAAATATCAGCCAAAATTGCATTCATTGCTCCACTGATATCTTTTGTTGCTTTTGGAGATAAATCTGTTGGCGTTTTAAGTGGGCGAATTTGTAGTTCTTTAGCTTTACTCATAATTAACTCCTAAAGATAGTCACATCTGTTTTGATATTAAAGATGTTAAAACAAATTATTACACTAATGTTCTTTCTATATATCTCTTAATTGGTTATGAAACTATTTAGCCAACATTGCTTTTCAATATGTGCTGATTATTTTAATTATGTACTTAATAACATCATTCATTGATCTATATCAAATTCTAATGCATTGAATAAATTAACTAAAAAACAAAATTGAATATCAATCTTTATGTGACTACCTAATTAAATCCGATCTTCAGACTTTAAACCTAACTTACTGAATTTAAACTCTTGTAATCCTCGATATTCTATTTTCCATGCTAGATTTTAGCTACAGGCAGCTCATTAAAACCTGTCGTGTACGCTGGTGATAACATTTCGCGCTTCATCTGATATCCACTATCGCTCCCTTTCGCAGCAAACCAGACTTTACCTAAACCACTATTATTTATTGTATCTAATGTTTTCATAAGTTCATCGCCGTTCTTAAATGGTTTTTGAGTAGAAAACATATCAAACTGAGTAACATCTGAATCTGTGAAGTCAGATAACATTATCCCGGCTTTATAGTAGCGGTAACCATCTCGCCATATAGAATCTAAACCACGCATAACAGCATTAATGATGTCTCGCGTGTCGCTGCTAGGATATTCAAGTTTGATACTGACACTATTAGCGTAATCTTCACCAAATGCGTGTCTGCTTGTTTGAATGAATAAACCAATAACTCGACATCGCTGTTTTTCTTCGCGTAGTTTCTCCGCTGCTCGTTCTGCATAGTCACAAATAGCCTTGCGCATAATGTCGATATCTAAAACTTTCTTACCGAACGAGCGAGAGCATAATATTTGCTGCTTAACTTTTCTGACTTCTTCAAGCTCAATACAGGACTCACCGTTAAGTTCTCTGAGCGTCCTTTCTAGCGTTACGCCAAACACTTTGCGTATTGTAGCCACTGATGCATTAGCCAAGTCTAAAGCGGTATAAATGCCCATAATTCTTAACTTGGCTGAAATCCTTCGTCCAATTCCCCACACGTCTTCAATCGGAATAAATGACAGTAATTTTCTTTGCCGACTTCTATCAGATAGCTCAACCACACCATCAGTCTTCTTCCACGTTTTAGCGGCATGATTCGCAATTTTAGCCAGCGTTTTAGTCGGACCGATGCCAACACTTACTGGCAAGTGAGTTCGCTGCAATATCGTTGATTGAATTTCTCGCCCATAGTCTTCTAAATTAAAGGTATGAACCAAGCCAGTGAAATCAAGAAATGCCTCATCTATTGAATACACTTCCAAACGCGGAGCATACATTGATAGTAGAGACATCACTCTGTTGCTCATGTCAGCGTATAACGCATAGTTCGAGCTAAAAATGTTAATATGATTTTGCAGGTAATAGTTTCTTCTCTCATAGTAAAGCTCTCCCATTTTTACACCGAGTTTTTTTGCTTCAACAGAACGAGCAATTACACAGCCATCATTATTACTCAGAACAATTACTGGCTTTCCTGCTAAGTCTGGTCTGAAAACTTTCTCACAGCTCGCATAAAACGAATTTACATCAACTAAGGCAAACATTACTGAGCCTTATGAATAATGAATGTGACTACGCCAAATATCTGTAAATCCTGCGTATCACCAATATGTATTGGTTGAAAATCAGGATTCATCGGTATCAACATCGGCGGATAAGACTTTAATCTCTTAACTGTAAACTCCCCATCAACACTGGCGATAACAATATCCCCGTCCTTTGCTACCAATGCGCTATCGACAATCACAACATCGCCATCGTTAATGTTAGCGTCAATCATAGAATTACCTTCGACGCGTAACATATACGTACTATCTGGATGTTTAATCAATGTGCTGTTAAGGTTTATTCTTTCCTCCATGTAGTCAGCCGCAGGAGATGGAAATCCCGCTGCTACTCTATCTAAGAATAATGGAATGTTGAGAATTGATTCGGAATCGATAGGCTTTAGCTTCATAACGCACCAATATTACTGTATTTATATACAGTATATTTCACTCATTTTCATTGTAAAGATCATTTTCAAGTATCAAAAGACTAGAAATATGCAATCCCCTCCTAGAAAATCAGACCTACAGTGTCGTTATTCCTCCTTCATTTACTTTTTATAAAGTAAACTTATGGCTTATAACTATTAACTGCATTGCCGAAAATATGAAATATACATTATTGTTACTGACATCAATTCTAATGGTTGGATGTCAAGGAAGAAGTTATTCAGAATTAACTCCAGCAGAAAAAGCTGAAGTCAGAGCTGCTCATGATAAAAGTGCCAAAATATCTAGAAAATGCAATCGTATAGAAAATCAATCTAAACGTACTGATTGCTTTCTCGATAGAGACGACAATGACTTTAACCGGCTCTATTAATTTAAAGTTAATACTGGGGGCATTACAGCCCCTGACTACTCGTTTATCAACTCAAGAGCCTTTAGCTCCATAACCCTTAAGTCATCAAATATGGTCGCTTTATTTTTGATGTTAAGTAGCTCTAAAACATTGGGAATAACGCTATAGTCGAGTCCCGTAGCACCATTCATACCAACTCTCCACTGTGTACTCATCGCAGAAAATACCAGATATGACTCCCATACATCAGGAACAACTTCAACATCATCAATATCAGGCGGAAAGCCAAAAGCTCGCTCAAAATTTTCAGCCTCTTGCTTTGTCATTCCCCCATACATTGCTTCAGCGACCGATATTAGTTTTTTTCGCGATTACCTAACAATTCATTGTAATACGTTGTCGTAATAGCCCCTGCAGCTGATGGATAGTTGTCAAATAACAACTTTAAATTATCTTCGTTATAAGGCTCTTCAATTGCCCAATCAGCAATAATTTGAGTAAAAAATTTGTTTACTGGCTCATTTTTTAACTCTTCCAATTTACTCATTGGTAAATGTTTAAACGTAAATGTCACAACCTCCGGCTCGCTTTTGCCAGCCACTCGGATTTTTACATCAGCTTTAAATATTGGATTGGGATTCAGAGTAAATTTCGCCATTAGGTTTCCTTAAAAGCCCCAAAGGGGCTGTTATTATGCGGTAGTGTAAATTTGCATATCTGATTTAAGAGAGAAACGTGCAGATACGTTTTCAACCTCGTTAATTGCAGTATTAGGAACGCGTTGGAATGACACACTAGCTGAGTAGTAACGGTCTTCACCAGCCCGTTTATTATAAAAACGAATCGCTGTTAACTGCTTTGTATCATCCAAGGACATTAATAACCCTCGAATAGGTAATTTCGCATCATGAGCAAATGTATAAACCTGCACAATACCCGATTTATAGGTATCAACTGTTTCTGCTTGCTCATCTTCTAAGAATTGAATTTCTTGTGTTTGCTGCTCACCACCTTCTGTTGATAAGGTCATGACTTGGGGCATTACTTCCCATTCTTGAACTGATTTTAGCGTTCCTTTGCCGCCGCCAATCGGAAAACGTTCTGTATCTGTCGTATCAACACCATCAAGCGTGATACTTGTGTTTTCTGCTGATTTCACACGAAAGACACCAGACATTTGTTTCCACCCAGATGTGATGAGAACAACATCTCCGGCTTTAATGCCACTTGATGCTGCGACAGAAAGTACAGCTTCAGTGGCATTACTTGCCGCCGTAAACTCAACATCTTTTCCGTATTTACTCGCAACATAAACACGTGAGCCATTAGGAATGTTATAAGCCATTATGAACCTCATTTTTATGCATAAAAAAACCGCCATTTAGGCGGTCGTTTATCGGATTGAATAACATCGATAGGATGTACGTATTGGAATGATGTAGTTGATATCACTAGTAAGTGGCGGTAGCTGATTTGGTTCACCGTCTAGATACAGTGACTCCGTGAGTGTTAGACCATTTTCGAGCTGCTCTTTGACGGCATCAACCAAGCTAATAACCGCCGAATCACCATTACCAATCTTTTCAACAACATTAAGTTGAATAACACCTTTTTGAACTGGCATATCTAACGCTAGACCTAGATTTTCGGTTATGGCTGGCATTATATGTAATTGCAAATATGGAGTGCTAATATCGTCAAACTCAATATTTGACCAAGCCACCTTCACCCCTTCTTGCTTAGCAATTTTTGCCACCAGCGCACGAATAGACTGATTGATTTCAGATTGTTTCATTTACTTCATCTCTGCGATAGCGTCTCTAAAGAACTTACCTACGTTTTCAGCGGTAATTGCAATCATGCCATTAGGAGCTTGTCTTGAGTGCCCCATTTCCAACCTGTAGGCATAAGGAACATTGTTAGTAAAATAGATAGCATTCATACCCACTTTGAACTGCTCAAGCACATAATTACCAACCGCCTTAGTCATATTGCCTGATTTATCAACTCGCCCAGTTTCACCATCAGCAGGTGAATCAAAAGTGACTTGCCAATTCCCACGGAATCGCCCTCCTGTATACCCCGGAGGTGCCTTGATATCCATAGAGTCATTAACGCGAACTCGTTTTTTTAACAAACCCCTTTTCGGTGTCAGATTATTAGGGTCTTTTCTCAGTGCTTCATTGTACTCAAACACAGCTTGATTATAATTAACAGCCGTCTGATTAACTTCCCATAGTTCAGGATTACCAACCGGAGACATTTCAACTAACTGTGCGAGAATCTTGAATCCCGTTTTACTTACTACCGTTTCCATATTTGCTTGAGATTTCTCTACAAACAAATTAACGGACCTCATGAATGAATCAGTCATATCAAGCCCTCAGCTGAGGTTTGTAGCAAATAACAATATCAGCAGGTTTCACGGGGTTAGGCTCATGCACGCGAAGCCAGATACCATCAACAAGAACAGAATCCCCTTTTCGAATATCAACCTCTGGAGAAAGAACCATTTTAATATCCGTAGAGAGAATTAGAGTTCCATCAATTTCATATGGCTTGTACAAAACCTTTACACCAATGATTGAAAATAGAGACTCAGGCTCATGATGCTCAACACCATTATCATCAACCCAATGCTTGCCAGCGCGTTTCACTTGATATGAAGCACCGTACTTTTTCAGTATTCGTAATGCTGTGTGACAACCTCGCTGATAAATATTCATCACTACCTCACTGCAAATGTGTTAATCCCCAAGCCTTCTGAGCTATCAATCAAGCCATATAGCAAACCTTTCAGCCAAGCAAAATTAGGCACGCCAGTATTTGTGCCTTCTGCATACTTCAAGTCAATTGCCCCCTCTATACGCTCAGAAATGATTTCCGCACCTAATGTTGGCTGTAATTCATTCTCTTGTGCTTCAAGTGCAAGGCGACACTGAGCCTGTATAACCTGATTAGGAATCGCATCACTAGCAATTGCAACCCCATCACGAAATAATCCAGTGCGAGGAAAAGATAATGGCTGCGTACTGTCGGAACGACTACCCTTCCATTTTTGGGATTCTAAGAAGTCCATAGCAACGATGAGTAATGACTCGAGTGACTTGCTGTCTGACAGAGGTAAATTCCTGACTTTCGCATATGCTTTTAAATCTTCAATACCAGCATAACTATTAAACGTAGGTGAGTTTTTATCGGCATCAATCATGACCACCTCAAAATAAAAAGGGGCATTACGCCCCTATCTTCACTTGCCATCAGTAGTTTTTTTCCTTTTCACTACTTCAGGCTCTATTGCTTTGCTGCATTTTTGCTCTGAGCAGTTAATTTAATCATCACACCTGCTGTCAATTTGTTGCTCGTAAAGTGTTTTTTCCAGTTACCCGCAGTACCTAACTTGGTTAGGTCTGGATTTTTGCCTTTTGATTCATCCCAGCTATAACCAAGCACGCCTACGTTAACAACGCCTTCGCCACGATATCCAATCTCTAGGTTTTCCTTATCATTAATCTCAAATGAGCGGAAGGCTGGCTCTTGTGACTCTATGATAGTCACCGCCCCCGGAACAAGACCAAAAATAGCATCAACTGGCGCACTGTCTGTTACCAAGACGGGTTTACCTAACGTTCCCGGCTGCCCACCATAGATAACCACACCAGCCTCTTCGTATACTTTGTTATCAATCGCTTGGTCAACAATATCGAAATACGTAGTAGAGTGCATGACGAAGAGATTTACACGGTTAAACTTGTCCCCATATCGACGCAGCCCTTTGGTGAGTGTTTTTTTCCCATCTGTAGCAATGTCTGCTGTCACGACCATATCAGTATTACTACCGATAGCTGCCCCCAATGCGGCTAAGGAATATTTAATGTAACCTTCTAGAGATGCATCAGCAGCATCAATACCAACTAGCTCAGAAAATTCAGATACATCTCGTCCTCGACGTTTAAATGCCTCTTCCGTTGTTGCATATGGACCATATTTCCATGGAGCTTTCACTTCAACAGATTCGCCCGCACCAATTTTTTACTCTCTACTGTCCCTGTTGAATCAACATCACGATGCTCAATCGAGCCACCAATTTGATAGAAAGCACGCTTACGGAAATCTCCTTCAATAAAAATGTTATCAAGCACAATGGCACCATTCGATGCCTGATTAAATACTGCTAAATTATCTTGGCGACGCTCTAAAAACGCTGTTTGCGCCAAGTCGTTGTAAATTACTAAATCGCTATTAGTCGTCGTAGCCATTACTTATCTTCCCTTACTCTTTAGGTAGTTTTAAAAATGTGTCACGTCCGTATCTGCGAATATAATCAGCTTTCTCACTCGCAGACATTTGAGAACGTTTAAGGTGTGCACCACCTTGTTTATGTTTTCCTGCATCCGTCCCTGAAGCAGCAGGGAACAAATGAGGCGCGCTTTCTTTTAATGATTCGACCCATTCAACGGGTGATAGCGGTGTTCGACCGTCTTTCCCCATAATTGGATTACCATCATCATCAACGGCTACGGCCTGACCTTCATCGTTGATTTGGAAAATGCCTTTGGCACGTAAAATTAAGTCTTCTTGTGCGCTAGCTAATGCGCCGGCTTTACCAGCAGCAGAGCGCACTTCATCTCCCAATACACGTTGGCGAAATTTATTAGCAAAAGCCTCAGCCCTTTCCACTCGGCTATTGGCTTCTTTCAGTTGTTTATCAAC
This sequence comes from Providencia sp. PROV208, assembly GCF_028479465.1. Taxonomy (NCBI): domain Bacteria; kingdom Pseudomonadati; phylum Pseudomonadota; class Gammaproteobacteria; order Enterobacterales; family Morganellaceae; genus Providencia; species Providencia sp. PROV208. The sequence goes on from NZ_JAMPNS010000030.1 coordinate 14,066, forward strand.
GTCATTGCGTAAGCGCTCAGTACGTTTATTAATGACTTCATCAATTTTGCCGTCAGCGATTAACTTGGCTTCTTCATCATTTTCAAAACGTTTGAGAATTCCACGTACAGCATCGGGATCAATACCATCAAAACGCTTGAGATTATCGTTTTGCTCTTTGAGCTTACCCAATAACTCATCACGTTTAGCCTTCAACCCAGCTACTTGCTCACCGACTGCTTTATCGATAATGGCTTGAATTTCCGGTGTGATTACAGGTGCAGTTCCACCGCTTCCACCACCAGCTCCATCATCAGCCTGTGAGTAATATTTGCGTTCGATATTCATAAATAACATGTTGTTCCCCTTGGGATTCATTGCGCCTAGCGCGTTAAAGTAAACCAGCCCTTGGCTGAATTTAGACAATAAAAAAGGTCACCGAAGTGACCTTGGTTAAATCGTTAATTGATTAGCTATAACCTGCATCTTTAAATGCTTTTTCGTCTAGCTTTTTGAGTTGTTCTAACGAAATAAATTCTCCCTTATCTGTATAAAATTCAGAAGGATGCATACCGCCCTCTTTCATTAATCTAAATCGTGTTTCACCGAATACTTGCCGTTGTCGCCAGTCTGGTTGTCGCTGCACCCAATCAAGAAAATTGGTCTCTGCTGGAACTTGCCCATCCATTGATGCTCTCGTTCCTGCGTCCATCTCATTCGCATCAATACCTAATTCACGCCATGACTTAGTGACGAAAGTTTCCGTTGAGCGGCAATTAAAATGGATTTTACCGGGACCTTGTAGATAGGGGATTTTGTGTCCTATTGGTTTACCTTCCAGAGTATACTTCAGCCTATCCCGGACAATGCAATCATGGGAGGTTTTATTATCGAGAGTGGATAGCCACTGTTTGCAGTCAAGGGTATCTTTATTAGCTTCAGCAAATTGTTCTCTTGCTGTCGCTTGTAAGTGACTGATTGCCGTCTTCGCTATCGTTGTTACGTTAGCTCTACTAAGTTGTAAGGCACCATCTTTATAGCCTTGATTTGCATGACCTCTGATTTTACGCCCAATCTCTAGCGCACTATCGCCATTTAAATAACCATTGCGAACAGCATTGTTTATGCGTGTCATGCGGTCAGATTCTAATCCAGCAGCCCACTCAGACAGTAATTTCCCTTGAAATGGACGAGACATTGCTGAGGAAAACAACATCTCCTCTGTAATACCCATAAGCGGATATTGGCGTAGAACAGCATCAGGTAAGAACACCTGAGAATCAACAACATTCAATTTTCTATCGTTGACCATGATGTGTCTATATCCATCTATTTCACAGACCCATACGAAAATAAGTATGAAATAACAACATATGAGCACTTCAAAATATAAAAATCATAGTTAATTAGGTAATAAAAAACCCGCACAAGGCGGGTTGTCTCTTGCAGTAATTACATTTTACTTTTCAATAAATTAATGTCGCTATAAATAATCCACTTTTGATTCTATTGAAATATCAATACTCTTTGTCTATCAAAACCATTAGCGCTAGCAAAGCTAAGGTATTCATCTAAAAGTTCTGGCGGCATAGTTGGTGTACGCGATAATACCCATAAGTAATCTTTATTAGGGCCCACAACTAGTGAATACTGGTAGTCGTCATCAAGCTTAATAATGTTATAGCCGCCGTAAAAAGGACCGAAAAAAGACACTTTCAAGGCACCTACATCCGACGATTCAACAAAATAAGCTTTTCCTATACTCTCTTTCCACTTTTTCCCGTTTGAATCCCATCCTCTATTGACTACCTTTACACCACCATCATTGCGTAGAGAATAGCTTGCAGAAACTTTACTTAGCCCCTTTTCAAATCGATTATCTATTCTAGCCACTTCATACCATTCACCAAGATAGCGAGATAGCTCAAAATGTTTAATAGGGGTTATGTCAGATGGCACCTTAACACTACACCCATTAAGTAAAAGCATACTTACAAGCATAAAAACTGACTTTATCTGCATTACAACCTCACAGAAAATTTATCTATAAGATACTTTCGCATAAAAAAGAGTGTAGAGCGACTATAGTGATTTAATATTTCGTAACTATAGAGCCCTAGCATTTAAATAAAGTCATTGCCGCGCTAACCCGAATTACCCTAACCAGTGTGGTAAAGCGATTGATGATAATATTAAAAGAATACCGACTAAAAGGTATTGAAAAACATGAAGCATACGGATAAATAACTCTTTTAATATCATAGAGTGTACCCCTTATTGCTAATGTTATTTTATTATCAAAATGAATAGCACCACCTAAAATATAGCAGCTCTTTTTAATTTGTCAGATATCATATCTCACTAAAGCACTTATCTATTGCTTATAATCATCTATCACGTTACATATCGTTCCAATAAACAATCAAATTATTCTGCTATAATGAAAGACGACCTTTGTAGCTTATAACCTCACACAATGTAAGGAAGGAAGTATGATTAAAAAATTCAGTTTCCTCATATGCTCACTAGTTATCGTTATGAACTTGGCTGCCTGCAATACGACTAAAGGCGTAGGTAAAGATATAGAAGCCGGTGGAGAAGCAATACAAAGGGCTGCAGAGTAAAATCTTACTTTTACCCAACCCTTGAGGCTTAGATATAAATACAACCTCTTATGCCTCAATTTTCAAAAAATACAATACCATGGCTAGCATTAATTGATAAAATCAAATATTTCACTTAAGACAGGTAATTAAACTTATCATAGTGTGTTTTTATTAACTGACTCTAACTTATAAGGGATATTACATATGAAAAGAAAAATAATTACAGCAATATTAATGACATTATTTATTCCAGTCATTGCGAGTGCTTCATGCGAAAGCGTTGTTGAAGAAATTACGCAAAAAATTATTAACAATGGTGTCCCAAGCGATAGCTTTACCATTACTGTCGTTTCAAGTGAAGAAGCAGCCTCACAACAAGGTACTGTTGTAGGTAACTGTTCTAATGAAACACAAAAAATTATTTATACAAAAAAATAATTCGCCCCAAAAGGGCTCGTCCGGAGCCCTTCCATTTTAATCGTAAAACATGGGCGTCTCAAATTATAGCTTAATAGAATTAGCTTAAAATCCTAATCAAAGTCACCCTTCTTGTGCTTGCTTCTGCATTATTCGCATTGATATCAATACAATTCTAGTTACCGCAAAAATATTCTGAAACCTCAAAAATACCTTTAAGACGGTCAAAATTGTAATATCTGATTGAGATTACTACCTTTTTCATGTAGTCGTCACTTATAGTTAATGTATAGTGGCGCTCTATTCATAAGCAGTTATTTTCTATTTTGCCCCGATATTTGGGGCTTTTGTTTTTGAGTTTTAAGTAATACTCGTTACTTAATAAAATTAAATTCTGAGTAGCTAACTTGCTTATAATAATGGATATTATTATGCTTGAACTCACTAAAACCCCGCAATTCCTTTCAAGTATTTCTTACCTTTAGGAAATTTACCTTCACCTTCTTGCTATCAACGAAATCAATAATTCTTAATTTATAGCCATATATTACCGAGCTTTAATTCTATTTATAACTAACAGCTCAGTCACCTCTCAGGTAAAAAACAGCCTGTATAAATTAAAAACTGTTTCTATTCATTTTTCTTGTTTTTTATTGCTACCAAGTCGTTAACTTTCACTCATGGCGACCTAAGCCAAACTTGTTTGATTACAATGAGTTAATCAATCTAATATTAGTCATTTCTAATGCCAATCTGAAATATTTTGAAATAACTTGAAATAGATTGAAACATAGCGGATTTAAACTACACTTTTCATTCGATTTTATTCAAAAACTAACACTGTTATTTATTTTTCTGTGATGGATAGAAATGTACAGAATCAACATTGACTCAAAAAGCGGATATCTTATTGATTATAATCATAAAAAAAAGATATTAGAAATTAGTCACCATAAAGAAGGTGCTTACCGATATAAAAATGTGCCATATATTGAATATCAAAGATTAGTTGTAGCTAAAGATAAGAAACAACATATTGACCGATATATTATTGGGAAATATATATTGATAAAAGACGTTTGATTATATAACTACTACTTCCCTCAGCATTGAGGGAATTCTTATTTCTGTTAAGTTAAATATTTCTACCTTTCATCGCGAGTTATCCATACCCTCTAACTTAATTAAATAAAACTTATCTCAAGCATTCCATCAGAATGTAATTCTGCAAATACAACGTCTGTTGTTCGTTTTCCGTCATCATTTCTCTGAGACGCCAATAATCTTGTTCAGCTGCTTCACTAAGTCGTGCGGGATTTTCATTGCTTCCGCTCTCGGAGGTATTCGCTGCGGGTTTTGGACATTTGGCGTTGACGTACACGCGCTTAGTGCCATTACTAACATCATTGCGCAGCTTATCAATTTCAGCTTTTGCATTTGAGAGATCCATTGTGTGAGTTTTGTCGAGTTCATGAAGTAAGTTAATGCGTTTTTGGTAATCCTCATTAATTTTGACCTGCTCTGTCAACTCAACGAGTAGTCCGGCATTTTTGGTATTTAACTCACCTATCCTCTCGTGTTGTTTCCACATTCCCCATATCGCTATCAATGCGACAATAAATAACAATATGCTGACTTTATTCATGGCGATTACCATAGAGACGTTTAAAAATTAACTTGCCGACCTTTGTAATGCTCGATAGCTTTCTGGCAACGCTTTTCTAAACTTATCTTGTCAGTGCCACCACAAGTGTCGTCTCGAAGTGCGTATACGCCAATTGCCCAGTAGATGGGTAGACAGATAATAAAGGAGGATAAGCATAAGCAAACTCGCCAAGACACACGTTTTTTTCTACCTCTCGTCTCGTCATTAGCCCTTTCCACGCCTTCCCCCCTGCATATATCCAGCGTTTTAGTTCATGACATGCGCCAGCTTGGTCACCAGTATTAAGTTTTTTAAGTAATGTTGAGCGCGAGAAAGCACCTATTCCCACGTTATAAGTAAATGAATAAAGTGCCGCCCTGGTGTAATCAGGAATATTGATTTTAATTAAGGGGTTTACTGCTTTAGCGACGATTGCTAAGTCTTTTTCCAGTAACTCGTCACACTCGACTTTTGTATAGGTTTTCGTCGGAATAATGTCAGAACCTGTATGCCCATAACACACCGTAAGAACACCACCTACATCACGGTAGGGTTTGGGCTCATATCCCTCAAAATTAATCACCATTGCAACAGTTAATGCCATCAGCCCACCTGTCACAGCGGCTATTTTTATTTTATTTGGTATCTTTGCCACTGTTAGCCTCTCTTAATTTGAATTCTTTCCGTTTGTAGTACCAATTCACCAAGAAGGTAGCGACAGTACAGATAATCCCAATGAGCACCGCCCACTGGTCTAGTGATAACGCCCCAGCTGCAGTAGTGATAACTCCAAGAGCATAAGAAAAGGGGCTAGAGTATTTTTCGTGCATACGCATATCCACCCCTGCGGAGTGTTCCGATGTTTAGTTAATAGAAAGCCACCAGCAATAGCAGCTAGATTTAGATTAATGAATTTAATCAGTATTTGAGATAAGTTAGATATTCAGCCCAATGTGACTTACCGAAGGGATGGCTGATTAACTACGAATTTTCACAGATCGCTACCTTTTGCATGTCGGCGATCTGTTTTTCTAATGCTGTTACTCGTTCCTCTAGACCTAAATCACAACTAGTGACAATAACGCCTAAAAATTCACCTTCATTTTGATTACTCATAACTACCTCTCTTAAACGAAAAAAGGCCACGCAATGCGTAGCCCTTGGAATTTTTTGTTGTTGAATTACTACCTCTACTTAAAATGATAGTAACTAGTATTTATCCTTTTTTTCAAAAACGCTATTCTCAGCTTGCATATCAGTCATGCATTCAGGACAACTAACAACAGTGCTCGCAGTTATGCTTTCAACTTTCTGTATTGCACCATACTCACCAAAATAATAACCAACATAAGCAGCATTACTGTGTTGAATAAGTTGCGGGCATACTTTTTTATGCAATACGACTATTCCATCGCGATCACTTTTCGTTAAATAATAATCCATAACGGCCTGCCTTATTCATTTCCCCGTTATTTCAACCTAGCAAATAGGTAGCTTCGTATCAATGAATAGATCTAGCGCAGATAAATAATTGGAAGAATATATGGGTAGGTACTCAACATTCGCGTTATCCACAATAAAAAGGTAACTCCCAGCTTTGCGGGTAGATTTCAAGAGCGGCAGTACTACCACTTGAAGTTACCTGATCGTTATAGAGTTACACATTAAAACAATGTTAAAAATAATCATAAAATCTTCAAATATATCTCATGATATCTCCATACTTTTTTAGTGGTTATTTAGTAATCTAAAAAGGCAATCTAGCATCTATCCATTAATTATAATTATCAGGAGTCAGATTATGAAAGCTATATTCCCACTACTTCTATTAATCCCTATCATTGCGATTGCACAGCCAGGATCATGGAACAACTCAAACAATCCTCGGTGGCAAGATACAACTAATGAACGCCCATTTAATCAAAATAGAGCTAATATGCAGAATATGCGTAACATAAATCAAGGATCAGCCGTAAGAGGTCCTAGATTGTTAGACTGTTCTAATACTACCAACGTAGCCTTGTGTGAAAAACACAATGAAGCTCTAAAAATATGTGGTACAGAGAGGGGTCCAGTACACGCACAATGTATGCAAGATGAAATGTATGGACGAAGAAATCAATAACTTACTCATCAAGTATTTATTACATTACTTTATTTAGTACACAATAATCATTATGTAAAGGCATTATATTAGTTGTAGCCTAATCTAAATTTTCTAGTTTTAAATTGTTTATATTGCCACCCACTGGAGTGGCTTTTTTTTGCCAATAAAATCCCCGCATTGCGAGGTTTCATTCTATAAGTTCGGTTACAACGTATTCACTCTTATCACACTAGCATTGATTTTGCGTAGCGCACTAATACCTTTTTCACTATCTACCGTATTTTGTTTCCCCATAACTTCACTATGAGTGATGGTGACGACTAGATCATCAGATGTGCATTTGACACGATATTTTCTAACAAACTGGGGGGCAGTTTTTCCGTAAAAATACCTTTAACAAGACGCTGACCTTTCTGATGTACTTCAAAAGAGATTGAGCCATTAAGCTTTGGTGCCGTAACTTGGATTGTTTTCACTTGATGCCTCTCTTAAACGAAAAAAGGCTACACAATGGCAGCCCTTGGGATAATTTTTTAATAAAATAGAAAGTTACTGATAGAAAATCATCAATGTACAAACGCCCACAAATAAAGCAACCATACCGTGTAAACAGGTGGCTATCATTGCCCGTTCAGTATTTACATGGCTCTTTTTCCGGTTACCTAACCACTCCCCCAAGGCAATTATGAAGCAAAAAAAACAATAAACCCCAGCACCAAAAATAATAAAAACCATCCACAACCCTCGGTCAAGTGCTGACCATCCTCCAGAGTTATTATGTGGGCTAACTTGATTGATGATTAAAGCAATGATAAATGCAATAAGACCGAACCAAAATGCATTTAGAATTCCTTTCCCTGCGACCTTATATTCTACTTTTTCCGTATCCATATATTTTCACTCTTATTGAAATTTAGCTTAAGTTTGGCATCGCTGTAATGCTAAAGTAAAAAACGGAAAACGGCTAATAGAAAAACGGTTGGAGGCATTATTCTAACGAATAATAAAATACAATCACTTAACTTAAATGGAATTTACCATGCTTGGTGGTCTTGTTCAGTTATTAACAGCTATCCCTATAATTGGGTTTGTGGTCTCATTCATAATTATTGTTTCATCCAGCCAAAGCAAAGGGACTTTCGGTATATCTATCGGTGTGATACTGGCATTTCGCTCACTTATGTTGCTCATGTGGACATCTAACCTACACTAATATTAAGCCCATCAGCCTTGGCATTCTCCACAATGAAAAGGTAAGTCCCAGCTTTGCGAGTCGATTTAAAGAGCGGCAGACCTACCATTTAAACGTTATAGAAAATAAATAAAACGTACAGACCGACTTTGTGGATTACTTTGTACTTCACTCTTAACCTTTGGTAGCATCAATAATTACCCTTTAAAAACAGGATAAAGAGTATGCGTAAAAACAAATCTATATTAGTATTTTTTATTATCGCCTTAGTAACAGGTTGTTTATCGAACACTAAGCCCCAATCTAAGTCTGACACTTGCGTGATAAAGATGGATACTCCCGAAGGTAACTTACCCGGTAAAATAGAGCAATCCAGTGGAAATGGTCCTGAATGTAAAGCGATTGAAAAAGCTATAGATAAAACTATCTAGCATATGAATTAGACAGAAGCTGGCAAATAGAGTTTTCATTATTGAGAATGCAAAAAACCCCGCAAATGCGAGATTTTTAATAATAGCCAATCAAGTTACTAACATGCTTGCGCTTTCATAGCACTTTTGCAAAAAATGCATTTAGCGCCATGTGGATTATTTACTGAAATATCAAACTGTGACGTTCTATATTGAGATCCACTACAGCAAGGACATTTAAAGTACAGATAGACTTTTATAGTGTCTTTAAAGCGCCACCACGTTTGCCGCAGCTGGACCTTTTGCACCATTCTCTACTGAGAAGCTAA
>NZ_JAMPNS010000031.1:0-5618 GCF_028479465.1 Providencia sp. PROV208
GAATTTTTAATTGTTGCCACATGGCGTATAGGTTTGATGTTTCTTGTTACTTATGGAACTAATTAGGAGGAATTCACTACGAATGGGTATCTATGGGATAACGCTAAACGGGGAACTTTCAAAACTTGCTTTCATAAATAGGTCTGTACTTCCAAACCAGTGATATTATTAAGCCACACAAATACAGGGATAGCAAATTTAATTTTCACTCTCACCGCAAAAGAGTTGATTTTGCTTAAGACACCACACATTCACCATCAATAACTTTTTCAAACAAATCATGTTGATAGCCAATTTCTTATCAACCCAATTATTTTTTGCAACAGTATTGATTTGATTAACTGAGGTTGTATATGAAAAAGCCTCACTAGGTGATTTATTTAAATATGGATGATTTCGTTCATCCCGACGGTTATACGCTAACATAGCTCTTAGGTTCAATATTCATATGACTGGACAATCCAATCATATGAATAACTTTGAAATTCTAGAGTATTATTTTTAATATCATAACCCATACCGCAGCCTTAATGACTGAGGATATGGATGAAAGTACTTTTGATTATTCAAATAGTTATCAGGATATTCAGATAAATAGTGCGTTATTAATGTTAAGGGTGCCAATAAAGGCTGTGTTCCTTGTCGATACTCGAGGATTAACTTGCTTAATGCTTGTCTTTGGTTTGATGTTAGATAGCGTTTAAAATAACCTTGGATATGCATAAGTACATTAGTATGATTGCGCCTAGTTGCTTGGTGCTGTAATAAATTCATAAACTTATTTCGATACTCATCAAAATAAGAGTCGATTGAATCCCATTCATTGTTACTAGCAACAAAACGACCAAGTTCTCGATAAAGAGGTTGTGAATGCGCCAATAAAAGGAGCTTATATCGAGTATGAAAGTCGATTAATGAGTGACGATTGAAGGAGTTTTTCTTTAGTTCATTTAGCTCATGAAGAGCAAATACCCGTATAATAAAATTTTCGCGAATATGGGGGTCACTTAACCTACCATCTTCCTCAACTGGTAACCAAGGCATTACTTTGAGTAATTGTTCAGTAAAAAGCCCCATTCCAGATTTTTTATTACCATTGCCAACAGAATCATACACTCGAACCCTTTCCAAGCCACAGCTAGGTGAGTTTTTACATACAATATAACCACTTAAATCTGAAAGATCACTCAAATAGGCGCTCGAAAACTGAACCATTTCTTCAGTTAAATCGCCTTCCCGACCATCACTGAATTTGAGTCTAACGTTATTTTCTTCAGATTTAACTAGCCTCAATGCGGGTCTAGGTGTTGGTAAGCCAATTGCCATCTCTGGGCATGCTTGTTGGTATTCGAAATAATCTGATAACTCATCTACAGCAAAATGAAAGCGCTTATGACCACCATCAAATCTAACGCTATCACCCAATAAGCATGAGCTAATACCTACAGTGATTTTTTTACCTAATGTATTGCTCATATCACTAGAGGTAAGAAGATTAACCATCATTGCCACCTTATATGAAATCACTTATATACGAAATTGATTTATAATAATAATTGAATTCATATTAGTAACATTGCACTTTATTTACTAGCTTTATAAATCACTACCTCACACTCTAATAAAACAAACAAAAAAGCCCCACTGAAGTGAGGCTCATAAGCGAGAAGAACTTGGATCAGATGGCCCAAGAAGAGCTGGCTACCTTTTCCCGCAATATACAACCTGATCTGACCAACCCAACACCTCAGCTTATCATCATGGTAGTACAGACAGCGTTACGAACCTCTTTTTTCAGCATAAATGATTTTCAACATTTCTGGCTCGGCTTACCGAGTCACCATACCGGTCTGCATTATCCTGACCTGACTCTATCAGCGACATATTTCCCATTAATCCACTTTTTGCCGACCGCTGGCTGGTCCGGCTATTTTCTGCAGGGAGCATTTATCATGCCTAAACAGGAACACCGCTATGACAGGTTAGCCATACGTCTCGCTATACTTGTCAGCCGTCTCTTTATGGGCGAATCACTCAACATTAGTCAACTAGCACAAGAGTTTGGCGTTTCTGGTCGTACGGTACAGCGCGACCTGCGTGAGCGTCTACGTTATCTCGACACTGAATATATCGACGGTCACGTTAGTCTCCGTGATGCACGAGGGCCTTTCCGAACTAACAGTGATATTCTGCGCTTTGCTCAGATAACCAGCGTGGCGCATTATTTTCCAGTTCTGGATCCTAAACTGCTTTCAGTACTACTTGATAACCGTCAGGACCCTCCCTGTATTGTCTGGAATGATCCGCCACGGCAGGCTCCTGCATTATTTGACGGTTTTCAGGTCATTGTTCAGTCCATTATCCGTAACCGCCTCATACGTTTTCTTCATCGTGAACATCTGCAGTCATCAATCGCACCTTACAGGCTCATTTGCCACGACGGAGAGTGGTATCTGGCGGCAGTATCAAAGGATCGTATTCAGGTTTTTACCCTCTCAGCAATTACCGATGTGGTGATGACCGCCAGCAGTTTTGCACGGAACAGGCATATTGATCGTATCCTGCAGGATCCGAGATTTATGCGTGCTCTTCCTCATTTTGATTACATCAGTGGGATTATTCATAAATAAGTTAATTGTCACTCTGCAGGTATATTCAAAATCTCTTAAAAAAGAAGAAATGAAATATCTGGTCAACCCTACCCCTCAAAAAATCAATTTATTCTGATCAAGGATTATTAAATGAAAATGTTTAAATCAGCGATATTTCTTCTCGTCGTCTCTACCCTTACGGGATGCGGAGATAATTTTTCGTGTGAAAACGAAGAGGTACTAAAATCAGTTAACGAGGTTATTGTCAGTAACGCTTTAAATAAAGTCGACTTCAAAACATTCCGCCCATACAGTCAGTCTGGTTTAACGAGTCATGTTGTGAAGATAACTTGGGATAACCCTATCGCTATTGATAGCAATCCGAATGTTAAATCGTTAACTTGCAAGGTACATCTCACAGCCATGCTATCCGATGATGAAAATAACAATTTAAAACAGAGGATTGATGACATTAACCAAAGGGCGATGAAAGAACCCAGCTACAAGAATAATAAAAGTTTTATCGCGAATGTGAATAAAACAGCTATTGATATGGCAAAAACTAGGCACGTCACAGGTACGGTAGAATATACTCTCTATCAGTCAAAGGGACAGGTGGTGACTGAAGTCAGTAATACGCCAGAGGTGAACCGAGTCATTAATCATATTGGAGATAAATTATTACGCCCTATAGCAAGAGTATATGCAGCTCAGCGGGGAGAGTTATCATTAAATAATTTTTATTCTATCGATATTCTGTCTATGTTTCGCGCACGATAAATCAGGGGTAAGGCTCTGAATATAAATACTGTCATTAACTATTTAAATTATCGGTAATAATTAAGGAGAGACCATGAAAAGATTATCATATCTTGCACTCACAGCTGCGCTGCTGAGTGCTGTCCCCACCGCTTATGCCGTACCTAATATCTGGGGTTCCGGCTACGGCATGGGTGTGTTTGAGTATATCATCACCGATTCACAGGACACTGAGTTGAATATTAGCTGTACCAGTAATCCCGATGATACTCAGGTGTTACAACACAGTGTACTGGTCACATTGCCGGATGGAAGAATACTGAGTTCACATGACGAAAATACCCAGATCACGCTGGTTACCAGCGATGAACAGTATGGTGTTCCCCCGTCTTTAGGCTGGCGTAATGGGGATAATGCATGGATATCATTCATTGATGCTGTTAGAAAAGCAACATCGTTTGAAGTCTGGATTAACAACAAAAAAGTAGCCCGTTTCACACCCTCCTCCAGCAATATTCATAAGGTACTCGCTGATATGTCAGTTTGTACAACCCTCACTGCGGATTAGTATCAGCGCCTCACAACATCCGTTTTGTCTGAAACGGATGTGCTCACATTCCCCTACGTTTTTTATTATAGGCTACTACTGGTAGCTCTGAGGTTTCACTATGTCCTTTTTGAAAATGCTTATCACTGCCTTAGGCAAGGTTCTTAACGGGTACGGAGCCCGTCAGGCACAGCAGTTTATTGAAACTCACTTTCGCCACGCTGGCTATGATGACGATTATATCAATATAGTCAGAGAAGCGGTTGCGGTATTTTTCACTGAGTTAATAACGGCTTTGATGACCCGTATTCTGCGGATCCTTGACAGGTTCTGATGCCATTGAGTGCTATTACAGCATACAATCAGAATCGCTGCTCCTGTCCCCTGAAAGTCATTGAAGCCACTAATCAGGTTCTCGGGATATTTGACTGAGATAAGGATTACCACCAGCCAGCTCTAAACAAGTTACTAGCTTGATATAAAAATACAAGCAGTGATTACCACATTTAAGCCACATCATCCTGTGATAGTCGCGCCTGCAACGGAAGGCTATAACCTACTGAATTTATACAGATATTACCCGCATAAGTCTGTAGTGGCATCGCTAGGCAACTACACTCAACTTATAGAACCATCTCTATAAAAATCCTTGTACTTAATGATTTTGAACAATGTACCAGTGGTATCATCAATACCATAGTCGATATCATTCTCCCCCTCTGATAAAACGTACGATCAGTACTGCCAAAAATAGCATCGTATCCGTTGCTAAATCCCTGTGGAGTTTTTTCTTTTAGCTTCTTAAATTAACAAAGCATTGATGACATCAAGAGACAGTCCTTAACGGGGTTGGCGCTTTTTTATTTCTTTTTCTTGGAGTTTCAACTTATGAATAATACAACCGAACCCGCTATAGTAATGACACTCCTCCTTGATGAACAACGCCTTGATTTTTGGTTCCACCATTTTGGTGCAGTTAAAGACTGGGCCACCTTTGAAGTGGTGATCTTTACCACGATAGGCCAATTCTGCGATGAGTATCATGGCGGTTACTGGGAGTACGGGATACTCAGTAATGGCGGTGCCTTTATCTACCCCGATATCAACGCAGACACCTTAACGCTATTCAACATGAACAACGGCAATGAAGCCACGGTGAGCCAAGAAGCGGCAGGCATTGCGGTGTGTCTTATCCTGTACAGCATCTGGTCATTCCAAACAGAAAGCGAAGTGATGTGTGACCTCTTTTATCGACTACGTGACTATGCGCTACAACATCTCGAATCTGCCGCCATTTTCCACTTAATTGATTAATCAGGAGTCTATCATGAGTTTATTAGCATCGCGTTTTGGTTCTGCTAGCAGTATTCGTCGTGACCGTCCACTCGCCATTGAAGAATTGTTTCGCACTGTGCCGAGTGTTTTCTCTGAAGAAAAACACGAATCCAGAAGTGACCGATATACTTATATCCCAACCATTACCTTACTCGATAGCTTGCAAAAAGAAGGCTTTTATCCGTTCTTTGCTTGTCAAACTCGTGTACGTGATGCCAGCCGTCGAGAGCACACCAAGCACATGTTACGCCTCCGAAGTCATGACCAAATCACGGATATACGATTCCCTGAAATTATTCTCTTAAATAGCCATGATGGCTCAAACAGCTATCAGATGTTACCGGGACTCTTTAGAGCTGTATGTCAAAATGGTTTAGTGTGCGGAG
>NZ_JAMPNS010000032.1:0-24806 GCF_028479465.1 Providencia sp. PROV208
CTCGAAAAATTACACAACCTTTTTTTTTAAAAAAAATATCGTTTGCAGATAATTTCGACATTATGCTTTTTTTATTATCATTATGGTGATAAAAGCACCTATTTTTACCGTATAATCTGCTTATTATTATCTTCTCTTAATTATTTGATTTTTAATTAAGAACCTATCTATAGTTACCTTTATATCCATTTACGTTTTATGGCTACGAATATGAACTCATTCTTAAGACCTTATTTAGATACCTTTCCCTCTGTTGCTTCAAATGTTTTTATTGATCCCTCTTCTGTTGTCATTGGTGATGTTCGATTAGCAGAAGATGTAAGTATCTGGCCACTGTCGGTACTGCGAGGTGATGTGAATTATATATCTATAGGTGCACGGACAAATATTCAAGATGGATCAGTTCTGCATGTCACTCATAAATCTACCAATAACCCAGATGGTAATCCATTAATCATTGGCGAAGATGTCACTGTTGGGCATAAAGTAATGCTGCATGGATGTACCATCGGCAACCGTGTTCTTGTAGGCATGGGATCAGTTGTGATCGATGGTGCAGTTATTGAAGATGATGTTGTGGTTGGGGCTAATAGTCTTGTGACACAAGGAAAACGGTTGGAATCTGGCTATTTATACATGGGAAGCCCAGCTAAAGCGATTAGGAAACTTACTGAGGCTGAGCTGAGCCACTTACGCTACTCAGCCAATAACTATGTTGAATGGAAAAATAATTATTTATCATCCAGCAATTCATAAAAACCATTCTCATGATCGAGACCTTGCTCAATCAAGGTCTCGAACTCTTCTTCTATATCCCAACGATTATGTTGAAAAAGTGCTAAAGGCTTTTCATCTTGGCCATAACGCTGATTAAGCAAAGCTTGTGAAATAACACACTCGGCAAGCAACCCGTTAACTAAAACTGGAAAGCGTACTTTATTGATCGTTGAATCCCATTCTTCCCTGTCTGGAAATTGGATCGCCTGATTCATGATTCAAGCTCCTTCTGTAAGGCTTTTAATACTGGGTCTATATCGGGAGTGATTCCATGCCAAAGTTTAAATGCGAATGCCGCTTGCCCAACGAGCATTCCTAGTCCATCAGCTAATTTAGTCACTTGATTTTGCTTAGCAAATAAAAGAAATGGTGTTAAGCCTCTCTGATAAAACATGTCATAACATGCTACCTGAGCAGAAAATAGATTATGGCTAATTTTAGGGATATCTCCAGTCACACCAGAAGAAGTACCATTAATGATTAGATCAAACTCTGCTGAAATGACCTGCTCCATAGGCTTACTTTGAATCTTTCCAAGTGAAGAAAACTGATGCGCTAAAGATTCTGCTTTCTCAAACGTTCGGTTAGTCAGTGTAATATCACAGCCATATTCAAGTAGAGGCAATAAAGCCCCTCGGGTTGCTCCACCAGCACCAATGATCAAAATTTTGCATGAAGGCGATACGAACCCAAGGCGCTGTAAATCCAGTAATAACCCTACACCATCAGTATTGTCACCCAGTAAGCGATGATTATCGAGTTTTCTGATCGTATTCACCGCACCACAGATTTGTGCTCTATCAGTTAACTCTGAAACGAATTTAAAAGCTCTTTCTTTAAAGGGTAATGTAATGTTTGCTCCCTCCCCTCCCTTTTCAAAGAAGTCGGTCAAGTGCATTTCGAAATCCTCGACAGGAGCAAGTATTTTCTGGTATTCAAGTTCAATCCCCGTCTGCTTCGCAAACATCTGATGTATTAACGGTGATTTACTGTGTTGAATTGGATTACCAAAAACCGCAAACATTCCCATTAATCATTATCCTTTACGATAGAGTTGCCCTGTCATGGCATCTCGAATTTCTGATGGATTTAATCTTCCACCGACATTACCATCAAGAACAGGGACAGTATCTTTAAACTGCGCAATCACTTCTTCCGTTGTTCTGCAAGGCTCTAAGCCGCTCAAATTTGCACTTGTTGACACAATAGGTTTGCCGTATTGACTACAAAGCGCTTTGACTAGCTCGTGATTTGTGACTCGAACAGCTAAAGTATCAAATTGACCTGTTAACCATTTTGGTGTCGTTTTCTTTGCGGGGATAACCCAAGTGACGGGACCAGGCCAAGTGGCAAACATCGCTTGACGTTGCTGTTCATTCAGCTGGCTATCATCAACGTAATTTTTGAGTTGTTCATAATTATCGGCAATCAAAATTAACCCTTTTTCCCAAGGGCGCTGTTTCAAGGCGAGTAATTGATTTACCGCGATTTCACTATCCGGATCACAACCTAAACCAAAAACAGCCTCTGTTGGATATGCGATAACATGTTGTTGTTTCAATGCTTTAATAATATTTTTAATTGCAGGTGTAGATTGATTTTGCATAGTTTTAACTCATTATTCTTCTTGTAACTTACCGCAGCGTTTGCTGGCACAAAACAATCTTACTCCCTGTGAGACCCTTTTTTCCATAAGTAATGGATAATCACAAGATAGGCATCTCCCTATGACAGGCTTATTATTGAGAATAAACTGACAGTTAGGATAGTTATCACATGCATAGAAAGTTTTACCGAAGCGGGATTTTCTTTGCAACAGATTTCCTGTTTGACATTGTGGACAAGGGATCTTCGTTTCATCTGGCTTATCGATAAGCTCTGTATGTTCGCATTCAGGATAATAAGTACATCCGATAAACATTCCAAAGCGCCCTTGCTTTAATACCAAGTCATGCCCACATTTAGGACAACTTTGACCTTCTAATATTTTAACAATATAAGTCTCAGCTGTTGGTCGCAATGGCTTAATATAATGACATTGCGGATATCCAGAGCAAGCAAGGAAAGGTCCATGAACTCCGTTACGAATAACAAGTAACGAGTTACATTCAGGACAATACTCGTTTTTATCTGTATCAAAAGGCAATTGCTTCGACATGTTTTTGTTTAATCCACTCTATATATTCAACAACTAGCTTACTTTTATATATCCACCAGCAGCTGATGAGATTACCCCGTTAATTTCCAATTCAGTTAACACCGAAATGATTTGCGTAATAGGTAACTGTAATTGAGCTGCAATAATATCCACAGGGGTTGATTGATATCCCACCATACCTAAAATTCGACTTTCTGTCAGGTTTAACTCTGTTGCCGTAGACGCATCTACCTCAAACTCTGGCTGTATCCAATTCAACGAGCATTCCAAATGCATTAATATGTCATCCGGTTCTGTGAGTAGACATGCACCTTGCTGTATTAACCAATGATTTCCGCTGAATGCCGGGTTACCTAACGGAGCTGGTAGCGTAAATACCTCTCTATTTTGCTCAATTGCATATCGCGCTGTAATCAGCGAACCACTTTTCATTCCAGCTTCTATCACTACAACAGCTTTACTTAGCCCGCTAATAATGCGATTTCGCCTAGGAAACTGCTTTGGTAATGGTGGTGTATCAGGAAAATATTCCGAAACCAATACACCTTCATGCCTAATTCGCTCAGCTAAATCCGCGTGTTGCTTCGGATAAATATGTGCTAACCCACTCCCTAGTACCGCGACTGTTTTCCCTTGATTTTCTAGTGCGACTCGGTGACCAATACCATCAATTCCTAATGCTAAACCACTGGTAATCGTCAAGCCATGGTCGATAAATTTTCTAACAAATAATTCTGCCCATTTCTTACCATATTCAGTTACTTGGCGGCTTCCTATAACGGCTAGCTGCCGTTCCGATAATAACTCACTGTTTCCTGAGATAAAAAGTGCCAAGGGTGGATTATAAATCTGCTTTAATAAAAAAGGGTATTGCTCATCTAAAAATGTAATTATTTGATTTTCTTTGCTTTCAAGCCATCTAAACGTACGTTCAATTCGCGTTAAAGAGACATTTAAGAATTGCAGTCGTTGAATTTCATTCAGCCCACACGCTTTTAAAACCGTATGATTTATTTTATTCGATTGTTTTAAAAGGGATATTGTCGTTTGTATTGTTTTTATACTGATTCGATTTACTTGTAAAAGCCTTAACCATATTTCCAGCTCATTCATATTGTCTTCCTGACTGATAAGTTGACACATTCGGAAATGAACAAATCATAACCAATACTGTCAATATGACCGATAAATGTCTAGAATAGGCAGTAATAACCTTTCAAATTTTGGAAACTACTCGAAAAATTTATGTCAGTCTTAAACGTGTTACATTATCCAGACGAGCGCCTTCGCACCGTTGCAAAACCAGTTGAAAAAGTTGATGCATCTATACAACGTATTATTGATGATATGTTCGATACGATGTATGACGAGGAAGGCATTGGTCTCGCTGCAACGCAAGTGGATATCCACCAGCGCATCATTGTTATTGACGTTTCTGAGTCACGTAATGAACGACTTGTACTCATCAATCCAGAGCTTCTTAATAAAGAAGGTGAAACAGGTATAGAAGAAGGTTGTCTTTCTGTCCCTGAGCAGCATGGATTTGTGCCAAGAGCAGAAAAAGTGAAAGTTCGCGCTCTTAACTACAATGGCGACGCATTTGAGCTTGAAGCTGATGGTCTACTCGCTATTTGTATTCAACATGAAATGGATCACTTAGTTGGAAAACTGTTTGTTGACTATTTATCTCCTTTAAAGCGCCAACGTATTCGTCAGAAAGTAGAAAAATTAGATCGACTCAGAGCTAAAGAAGCTAAAAATCATTAATTTGATTTTATAAATATACTTGGGAATAGATCGTGTCAGAACCATTAAGAATTATTTTTGCAGGTACGCCTGATTTCGCAGCTAAACATTTAGCTGCATTATTAGAAACCAAACATCAAGTTGTTGGCGTATTAACTCGTCACGATAAACCCGCAGGAAGAGGCAAAAAGCTAACGCCTAGCCCTGTGAAAATTCTTGCCGAAGAACATGGAATACCGGTTTTTCAGCCTACGACCTTACGTGAACCAGACAATCAGCAATGGATCAAAAACCAAAATGCAGATCTGATGATTGTTGTAGCTTACGGGTTAATCCTGCCGCAAGCTGTCCTAGATATCCCCCGATTGGGTTGCTTAAATGTCCATGGCTCATTACTACCTCGTTGGCGAGGAGCTGCACCAATTCAGAGATCAATTTGGGCCGGTGACCAAGAAACGGGTGTCACCATAATGCAGATGGATGCAGGTCTTGATACTGGGGACATGCTGTATAAAGCGACTTGCCCAATTACGAGTGAAGATACTAGCGCCACCTTGTATGATAAATTGGCAATTACTGGTCCCAAGGCACTTATTCACACGGTTGATTTACTTTCTTCTGGTCAATGCTCACCAGAAAAACAAGATGATTCACTCGCTAATTACGCTGAAAAACTATCCAAAGATGAAGCGCGAATTGATTGGCAGCAATCAGCAGTGCAGATTGAACGTTGCATTCGTGCTTTTAACCCTTGGCCAATGAGTTATTTTATCGTTCAAGAGCAGCTAATTAAAGTATGGCAGGCGGAAGTTATTGCCCAAGGACATAATCAACGCCCTGGCATGATCATCAGTGCCGACAAAAAAGGTATCAGCGTTGCAACTGGAAATGGGATATTAAATATTACCCAGCTACAGCCCCCAGGTAAAAAAGCGATGAGTGCGCAAGATATCCTTAACTCCCGCCGAGAATGGTTCACTCCACAACAATTACTAGACTAATATATTAGTAGCATTATTTGTAAATGATAAAGCAGGTAATGCTATTTAAGTAACTAATAGACTCATTTTCATTATGAAAAACAAATATAATTTGCGTAGTATCGCAGCGACCGCCATTAGTCAGGTTTTAGATAACGGACAATCATTAAGTACCGTTTTACCTGACTTACAACGTAATATTAATGATAAAGATAAAGCACTACTTCAAGAGATTTGCTTCGGTGTTTTACGTTATTTACCAAAGCTAGAATGGTTTATCAGCCAGCTTATGGAAAAACCTTTAACCGGTAAGCAAAGAACATTGCATTACCTCATCATGGTCGGGATCTATCAATTACTCTATACACGTATCCCTGCACATGCGGCTTTAGCAGAAACCGTTGATGGTGCAGTTGCATTAAAGCGCCCTCAATTAAAAGGCCTCATTAATGGAGTATTGCGATCCTTTTTACGTCAACAAGTCCAGCTAGAAGAGCGAAATACAAATAATAATAGCCAATATTTACATCCAAGCTGGCTATTAAAGCGAATTCAAACCGCCTACCCTGAGACATGGCAAAATATTGTTGATGCTAATAATCAACGTCCACCAATGTGGTTAAGAATCAATTCTCAACACCACACCGCTGAGCAATACTTAGCATTACTCGAACAAGCAGACATTACTGCATATTTACACCCGTCGCATCCAAGTGCAATTCGCTTAGAAGAAGCCACATCAGTGACACGTCTACCCGGTTTTGAGGATGGTTGGTCAACGGTTCAAGATGTTTCGGCACAAGGCTGCGCTGAGCTTTTATCACCTATCAATGGCGAAAATATTCTTGATTTATGTGCAGCTCCAGGCGGAAAAACAACGCATATCTTAGAACTTGCACCAAAAGCCCATGTACTTGCTGTAGATATTGATGATGCACGACTCAAGCGAGTGAAAGAAAATCTGCAAAGATTGAAACAACACGCTACTGTTATTCAAGGGGATGGCACGAAGCCTGAAGAATGGGCGAAAGATCAGCTATTTGATCGTATCTTGCTTGATGCGCCTTGTTCAGCAACGGGAGTTATTAGACGTCATCCCGATATTAAATGGCTAAGACGCGATTCAGATATTCAGGAGCTATCTCAATTACAGGCTCAAATATTAGAAGCTGTGTGGTCTTATTTAAAACCTGGCGGTACGCTCGTTTATGCCACGTGCTCCATCATGCCTGAAGAAAATAGCCAGCAGATTAAACATTTTCTTTCCAAACATGTAGATGCTCGCATAAATGATGGCACTGAATTAGGATTGCAAATATTACCAAGCGCCACTGGAGGCGATGGTTTCTTTTATGCCCGCTTACTCAAACAAGCACAATAGTATTCAATAGAGACTCTGAAATAGGAAGATGCTATGAAGATCATTATTCTAGGTGCAGGGCAAGTAGGCGGTACTCTCGCTGAAAATTTAGTAGATGAAAATAACGATATTACCGTTGTTGATACCAATGCCGATCGCTTGCGTCAGCTGCAAGATCAATTCGATCTTCGTGTAGTGAATGGTCATGGCTCTCACCCACGAGTTCTGCGAGATGCAGGTGCAGAAGATGCTGATATGTTAGTTGCTGTGACTAACTCAGATGAAACCAACATGGTTGCCTGCCAAATTGCCTATAGCCTCTTTAATACGCCAAATAAAATTGCACGTATTCGCGCAAC
Organism: Providencia sp. PROV208; assembly: GCF_028479465.1. Lineage (NCBI taxonomy): Bacteria > Pseudomonadati > Pseudomonadota > Gammaproteobacteria > Enterobacterales > Morganellaceae > Providencia > Providencia sp. PROV208. The sequence continues at coordinate 7,381 of NZ_JAMPNS010000032.1, forward strand.
TGAGTATATCCGAGAGGCTGACAAGCTTTTTTTAGCCGAACAAATTCCCATTGATTACCTCATTTCGCCAGAACAGCTAGTTATTGAATATATCTACAAGCTCATACAGTATCCAGGAGCTCTACAAGTCGTCAATTTTGCTGAAGGCAAAGTCAGCATCGTTGCCGTAAAAGCCTATTATGGCGGTTCACTAGTAGGTAATGCTTTATCTAGCTTACGTGAGCATATGCCACACATTGATACCCGTGTTGTCGCTATATTTCGTCAAGACAGACCGATTCGCCCTCAAGGTTCCACAATTATTGAAGCTGGCGATGAAGTCTTTTTCGTTGCCTCAACCCAACATATTCGAGCTGTGATGAGTGAGCTCCAACGATTAGAAAAACCATACAAACGTTTAATGATCGTTGGTGGTGGTAATGTAGGCGCCGGCTTGGCCAAACGCCTTGAAAAAGACTATAGCGTTAAACTCATTGAACGCAATCAAGAGAGAGCAACTGAGTTAGCAGAGTTACTCCATGACACGATTGTTTTTTATGGTGATGCCTCTGACCAAGAGCTATTGACTGAAGAGCATATCGAACAAATGGATGTATTCATTGCTCTCACTAATGATGACGAAGCAAACATAATGTCGGCGATGCTGGCAAAAAAAATGGGTGCCAAAAAAGCCATGGTATTAATTCAGCGATCCGCTTATGTTGAATTAGTTCAAGGTGGTGTCATCGATATTGCAGTCTCTCCACAACAAGCAACAATCTCAGCATTACTTGGACATGTAAGAAAAGCAGATATTGTCAGTGTTTCATCATTACGCCGAGGTGTTGCTGAAGCTATTGAGGCGATCGCTCATGGAGATGAAAATACTTCAAAAGTTGTTGGTAAAAAAATCTCAGAAATTAAACTTCCGCCAGGAACAATCATTGGTGCGATAGTCAGAGAGGAAGAGGTCATTATTGCTAGCGATTACAATATTATCGAGCAAGGTGACCATGTCATTATGTTTATTACAGATAAAAAATATGTTCCGGATGTGGAAAAATTATTCCAACCTAGTCCGTTCTTTTTATAATTATCTAAAATAAATAGTAAAAATTTGCAGGTTAATAATTCTAGATACTATAATTTTGATATGTGCATATACATGTTTAGTTATCTAGTTAATAAATTAAGGGAAGGGGTCATCCATGAGTTTTTTAAAAGAGTTCCGCGAATTCGCCATGAAAGGCAACGTGGTAGATATGGCAGTCGGTATTATTATTGGTGCCGCATTTGGTAAGATTGTTTCTTCATTAGTTGCCGATGTGATCATGCCCCCACTCGGTCTAATTATTGGTGGTGTAGATTTCAAGCAATTTAGTCTTGTACTTCGGGAAGCCCAGGGAGACATTCCTGCGGTTGTCATGAATTATGGGATGTTTATACAAACTATTTTTGATTTTGTTATTGTTGCATTTGCTATTTTTATGGCAATAAAAGTAATGAATAAAGTACGCCGTGAAAAAGAAGAAGCAGCACCAGCAGAACCTGCAGCGCCATCAACAGAAGAAGTTTTACTATCAGAGATCCGTGATTTACTAAAAGAACAAAATAAGAAATAACTAAAAGGCCAGTGGTAATAAGTTAATTAACCAATTACCACTGGCCTCCCAGTTACCCGCCTTACTATTTTTACCCTTCCTTGTATAACTTCCTTTCCCTTTTTTATTCTTTTCAACTCGCTGACGAAATAGTGGATCATGTAATAGTGCCTCAATGGCATTATCTTTAATTTCACCGCGCTTATGCTGATATTTATTCATAATTTACCTTCATAGTTGATTTTTAATTAATAAATCTTTGATGCACCTTTCTCCAAGATTTCCATAATAGAGCAGTATGTCGATGCATGCTCATCACCACAACACGCTGAACTCAATGTTTTTAAAGAATCTCGCATAATGATTAGCTCTTGGATCTTCTTTTCTACTTCAATAAGTCTGATATCGACAATATTCTTAGATTCTTGGCAGGTGTGATGTTCAGGATCAACACGGATCGATAATAACTCCGTAATTGCTTCAAGAGTAAATCCTAACTTCTTCGCGTAACGAATAAACCGTAAGCGCTGTAGATCTTGCTCCGTGAACAACCGATAGCCGCCCTCCGTTCTCGTTTTGTGTCCCATCAGCCCCTGCTTTTCATAAAAACGGATTGTATCGGGAGTCACATCTGCAAGTTTAGCTATTTGACCAATCTTATACATGCTCATTCATCTGTACCTATAAGTTTGGATAGAAAACAAAAAATTCAAGAATAGAAAAGAATTAATTTGGAGGGGGTAGAATAGCAGGTACAAAAAAACCGGGCAATACACCCGGTTTTCTTGAAAGCAATTACAGATTACTCTGCAGCTGCTTCTTGAGACTCAGCAGCACGGTCAACAAGCTCGATGTAAGCCATCGGAGCGTTGTCACCTGCGCGGAAGCCACACTTAAGAATACGAGTGTAACCACCTGCGCGAGCTGCGAAACGAGGTCCCAGTTCATTAAACAGTTTTGCAACGATCTCGTTATCACGAGTACGTGCGAATGCCAGACGACGATTAGCTACGCTGTCGGTCTTGGCAAGAGTAATCAGCGGCTCAACGACGCGACGCAGTTCTTTCGCTTTAGGCAGAGTCGTCTTGATGATTTCATGACGAACTAAAGAACCTGCCATGTTACGGAACATAGCTTGGCGGTGGCTGCTGTTGCGGTTCAATTGACGACCACTCTTACGATGGCGCATGACCTTATCCTTCTCAGTAAAACCTTAACCTGTGATCCTAATCATCAGCAATACTTGCTGGTGGCCAATTTTCTAAGCGCATGCCCAGAGAAAGACCACGAGATGCCAATACGTCCTTAATTTCAGTAAGAGATTTCTTACCAAGGTTAGGCGTTTTGAGCAACTCAACTTCTGTACGCTGTACCAGGTCACCGATGTAGTGGATAGCTTCTGCTTTGAGGCAGTTAGCAGAGCGGACAGTCAATTCCAGATCGTCAACTGGGCGCAGTAAGATAGGATCGAATTCTGGTTTCTCTTCTTTAACTTCTGGTTGACGTACATCACGTAAATCAACAAAAGCTTCAAGCTGTTCAGCCAGAATGGTAGCTGCACGGCGAATCGCCTCTTCAGGATCGATTGTACCGTTAGTTTCCATTTCAATTACTAACTTATCCAAGTCAGTACGCTGCTCAACACGAGCTGCTTCAACATTGTAGGCAATACGCTCTACAGGGCTATAGCAAGCATCGACTAACAGACGACCGATTGGGCGCTCATCTTCTTCCGAATGAACTCGGGCAGAAGCCGGCACATAACCACGACCACGCTGGACTTTAATACGCATATTTATAGACGCGCTTTCGTCAGTGAGGTGGCAGATAACATGCTGTGGCTTGACGATTTCGACATCACCATCATGGATGATGTCGGCTGCAGTCACAGGGCCAATGCCAGATTTATTCAAGGTTAAAATAACTTCATCTTTCCCCTGAACTTTTACCGCCAGCCCTTTCAGGTTGAGGAGAATCTCCAGGATATCTTCCTGTACACCTTCTTTGGTGCTGTACTCATGCAGTACACCATCAATCTCAACCTCTGTCACCGCACAACCCGGCATAGACGAAAGCAGAATACGGCGCAGTGCGTTACCTAGAGTGTGGCCAAAGCCGCGCTCTAAAGGCTCAAGGGTCACCTTAGCGTGCGTCGAACTCACTTGCTCGATATCTACCAGGCGCGGTTTTAGAAACTCTGTCACAGAACCCTGCATTGTGTCCTCTCTTTGGTGCTAAGCTTTACTTAGAGTAAAGCTCGACGATCAGGTGTTCGTTAATGTCCGCAGACAAGTCAGTACGTTCAGGAATACGTTTGAACACACCTTCCATTTTAGCAGCATCAACTTCCAGCCAAGTTGGCTTCTCACGCTGTTCAGCCAGCTCTAAAGCAGCCTTGATACGAGACTGTTTTTTAGCTTTCTCACGAACGCTGATAACGTCATTCGGGGAAACCTGATAAGAAGCGATATTAACTACACGACCATTTACCATGATAGCTTTGTGGCTAACCATTTGACGTGCTTCTGCGCGAGTTGCGCCAAAGCCCATACGGTAAACGACGTTATCTAAACGACCTTCTAGCAGGGTCAGCAGGTTTTCACCTGTGTTGCCTTTCAGGCGAGTTGCTTCTTTGTAATAGTTACGGAATTGACGTTCCAGAACACCGTAAATACGACGAACTTTTTGTTTTTCACGTAACTGAACACCGTAGTCAGACAGACGCGGTTTACGCGCACCGTGCTGGCCAGGTGCCTGTTCTAATTTACACTTGGTGTCAATCGCGCGAACACCAGACTTCAGGAAGAGGTCTGTTCCTTCGCGACGGCTCAGCTTGAGCTTAGGACCCAAATATCTAGCCATTTTCTTTCTCCAACAGTCCTAAAAAAAACGAAACGTATTAAACGCGACGTTTTTTCGGTGGGCGACAACCGTTATGAGGGATAGGAGTCACATCAGTAATATTAGTGATGCGGAAACCAGCGGCGTTCAGAGCACGAATTGTTGATTCGCGACCCGGACCCGGTCCCTTAACCATAACTTCCAGGTTTTTGATTCCGTATTCTTTCACAGATTCTGCGCAACGCTCTGCTGCAACCTGAGCTGCGAACGGAGTAGATTTACGAGAACCACGGAAACCGGAACCACCGGCAGTTGCCCAACCTAATGCGTTACCCTGACGGTCAGTAATTGTAACGATTGTGTTGTTGAAAGAAGCATGGATATGAGCCACACCGTCTGAGACTTGTTTTCTTACACGCTTACGTGCACGAATTGGTGCTTTTGCCATTATTCAATACCCCGACTTATTTCTTGATCGGCTTACGCGGACCCTTACGGGTACGAGCGTTAGTCTTAGTACGCTGTCCGCGCACAGGAAGACCACGACGATGACGTAAACCACGGTAACATCCAAGGTCCATCAGACGCTTGATGCTCAGGGTAATTTCACGACGTAAGTCACCTTCTACAACGTATTTAGCAACTTCGTCACGCAGCTTGTCGATTTGTTCTTCAGACAGCTCACTGATCTTAACATTTTCAGCAATACCAGTTGCTTCACAGATAGCCTGTGAACGAGTTTTGCCGATGCCGAAAATCGATGTTAAAGCGATTACGGTATGTTTATGATCAGGAATGTTAATGCCTGCTATACGGGCCACTATGCACTCCTAAGTTAAAATATACATTACTGTGCTGAAAAGCCCGTTTTCAGGATACTCAAACAATAATGTATCTTAGATAAAAAGATTGGCTGGCTAATTTAGCCAGCTCAACCCAACTTTGCAAGAAAAAAATGCTTTTTCTTAGCCTTGACGTTGTTTATGTCTTGGCTCAACACTGCAAATCACACGAACGCTACCATTGCGACGGATAATTTTGCAGTTACGGCATAATTTCTTGACGGAAGCACGAACTTTCATTTTTACTCTCCGTAACTTCTAAGCAAACCATAACCACTCGCGTGATTATTTACCTTTTAGATTTGCTTTCTTCAATGCAGACTCATACTGACTTGACATCATCAGAGTTTGCACTTGAGCCATAAAGTCCATGATAACGACAACCACGATTAAGAGGGAAGTACCACCAAAGTAAAAAGGTACTTTCATTGCGTCACGCATGAACTCCGGGATTAGGCAGATAAAGGTAATATAAAGAGCACCGACTAATGTTAATCGTGTCATTACCTTATCGATGTACTTGGCCGTTTGCTCTCCCGGACGAATTCCTGGTACAAATGCACCGGACTTCTTCAGGTTATCTGCTGTTTCTCTTGGGTTGAAAACCAACGCAGTATAAAAGAAACAGAAGAAGATGATCGCAGAGGCATAAAGCAACACATATAACGGTTGTCCCGGCTGTAAGTACATAGATACTGTAGTCAACCAGTCCCAACCAGTTCCATCACCAAACCAAGACGCTATTGTACCCGGGAATAGTATGATACTGGAAGCAAAAATTGCAGGAATTACACCCGCCATATTCACTTTTAACGGTAAATGTGTACTTTGTGCAGCGTAGACACGGCGTCCTTGTTGACGTTTAGCGTAGTTTACGACGATACGACGTTGACCACGTTCCATAAATACAACAAAGAAAGTTACCGCGAATACTAATACCGCAACCAACAGCAACAGGAGGAAGTGCAGATCGCCTTGCCGAGCTTGCTCGATGGTATGGCCAATAGCCGGCGGTAGACCCGCAACAATACCAGCGAAGATAATGATAGAAATACCGTTACCGATACCTCTTTCAGTTATCTGCTCACCTAACCACATAAGGAACATAGTCCCTGTGACTAAGCTAACAACTGCCGTGAAGTAGAATGGGAGACCCGGATCAAGAACTAATCCTTGCATCCCTGGCATATTCGGTAGACCCATTGCAATACCAATAGATTGGAATATTGCTAATACCAGAGTACCCCAGCGAGTATATTGGCTTATCTTCCGACGACCTGCTTCTCCTTCCTTCTTAATCTCTGCTAATCGTGGATTAACCACTGATAATAACTGGACAATGATCGATGCCGAAATATACGGCATGATACCCAGAGCAAAGATAGAAGCACGGCTAAGAGCACCACCAGAGAACATGTTAAACATTTCAATGATGGTGCCTTGTTGCTGCTCGAGCAATTTGGCAAGCACAGTGGCATCAATACCAGGGATTGGAATAAAAGAACCAATTCGGAAAACAATTAGCGCCCCAATTACAAACAACAGTCTGCGTTTTAGTTCGCCAGCTCCACCTTTGGCACTTTGGAAATCTAATCCTGGTTGTTTAGCCATCTGTCACTTATTCCTCAATTTTACCGCCGGCAGCTTCGATTGCAGCGCGAGCACCTTTAGTAACACGAAGGCCACGTACAGTAACTGCACGATTCACTTCGCCAGATAAAATAACTTTTGCGTATTCAATCTGGATGTCAATAACGTTCGCGGCTTTCAGTGCGTTCAGATCAATAACATCGCCTTCAACAGAAGCAAAATCAGACAGACGGATTTCCGCAGTAATCATTGCTTTACGTGAAGTGAAACCGAATTTCGGTAAACGACGGTATAAAGGCATCTGGCCACCTTCGAAACCACGACGTACGCCACCGCCAGAACGAGACTTCTGACCTTTGTGACCACGGCCGCCGGTTTTACCCAGACCAGAACCGATACCACGACCTACGCGTTTAGGCGCGTGCTTGGCACCTTCAGCCGGAGACAGAGTATTTAAACGCATCTCTTACTCCTCAACTTTAACCATGTAGGAAACCAAGTTGATCATACCACGAACAGCAGGAGTATCCTCGCGCTCTACTGTATGACCAATGCGACGCAGACCTAAACCGACCAGTGTTGCCTTATGTTTCGGCAGACGACCGATTGAACTGCGAACTTGTGTAATTTTAATAGTCTTAGCCATGGCTGATTACCCCAGAATTTCTTCGACGGATTTTCCACGCTTAGCTGCGACCATTTCTGGAGACTTCATGCTGTCTAAAGCATCCAGTGTTGCACGAACCACGTTGATTGGGTTTGTGGAACCATAGGTTTTAGCCAGTACGTTGCGAACTCCAGCTACCTCTAAAACAGCACGCATTGCACCACCGGCAATAATACCGGTACCTTCGTGAGCAGGTTGCATAAACACGCGAGAACCGGTGTGTGTACCTTTCACTGGGTGGAATAATGTGCCGTTGTTTAGAGCAACGGTTTTCATACTGCGACGGGCTTTTTCCATCGCTTTCTGGATTGCTGCCGGAACTTCGCGCGCTTTGCCGTAACCAAAACCAACGCGACCGTTACCATCACCAACTACAGTCAGTGCGGTAAAGCTGAAAATACGGCCACCTTTAACGGTTTTAGCTACGCGGTTTACCGCGATCAGCTTTTCCTGCAGTTCGCCAGCTTGTTTTTCGATGTGAGACATCTTACACCTCTACCTTAGAACTGAAGGCCAGCTTCACGGGCAGCATCTGCCAGTGCCTGGACTCTACCATGATATTGGAAACCAGAACGGTCAAAAGCAACAACAGTGATGCCTTTTTCCAGTGCGCGTTCAGCAACTAATTTACCAACTGCTGCTGCTGCGTCTTTGTTTCCAGTAAACTTAACTTGTTCATTGATAGCTTTTTCTGTAGTAGAAGCGGCAACCAATGTTTCAGAACCGTTTGGTGCGATAACCTGCGCATAAATATGGCGTGGAGTACGATGTACCACCAGGCGAGTCGCACCCAATTCTTGGATCTTACGGCGTGCGCGGGTCGCACGACGGATACGAGCTGCTTTCTTATCCATAGTGTTACCTTACTTCTTCTTAGCCTCTTTGGTACGCACGATTTCATCGGCGTAACGAACACCTTTACCTTTATAAGGCTCAGGACGACGGTAAGCACGCAGTTCTGCTGCAACTTGACCAATCACTTGCTTATCCGCACCTTTCAGTACGATTTCAGTTTGTGTTGGGCATTCAGCAGTAATGCCTGCTGGCAGTGCGTGTTCAACCGGATGCGAGAAACCTAAAGACAAGCTTACTGCATTGCCTTTGATTGCTGCACGGTAACCAACACCGACCAGTTGAAGTTTTTTAGTGAAGCCTTCGGTAACACCGATAACCATAGCATTCAGCAGAGAGCGAGAAGTACCCGCTTGTGCCCATGCATCTGCAAAACCTTCGCGTGGAGCGAAAGTTAAGTGGCCATCTTCATGTTTAACTTCAACTGCATTATGGATAGTACGAGTAAGCTCGCCGTTTTTACCCTTGATCGAAATAACCTGACCGTTGAGTTTTACCTCTACGCCGGCAGGAATGACGACGGGTGCTTTTGCCACACGAGACATTCTTTCCTCCCGAATTAAGCTACGTAGCAGAGAATCTCGCCACCAAGACCAGCTTGGCGAGCTGCACGATCAGTCATGACACCTTTAGAGGTAGAAACAACAGCGATACCTAAGCCAGCCATAACTTGTGGCAGCTCATCTTTTTTCTTATAGATGCGCAGACTTGGGCGGCTTACACGCTGGATACTTTCTACGACAGCCTTACCTTGGAAATAACGTAAAGTCAGTTCCAATTCTGGCTTGATGTCGCCTTCAATTTTAAAATCTTCAATATAACCTTCTTCCTTCAGCACTTTGGCAATCGCCACTTTCAGCTTGGAGGAAGGCATGGTGACCGCAACTTTATTCGCGGCCTGACCGTTACGGATACGGGTCAGCATATCCGCGATGGGATCTTGCATGCTCATCTGTCTTTACTCCCGTGATTCAATATGGTGACAATTACCAACTAGCCTTTTTAAGACCCGGGATTTCACCGCGCATAGCGGCTTCACGGACTTTAATACGGCTCAGACCAAATTTCCGCAGGAAACCATGCGGACGCCCAGTTTGACGGCAGCGGTTACGCTGACGAGAAGGACTTGAATCACGTGGCAGTGTTTGCAGCTTGAGAACAGCGTCCCAGCGATCTTCATCAGATGCTTTAACATCAGAGATGATAGCTTTCAGTTCTACGCGTTTTGCGAAGAATTTCTCAGCTAATTTAGCACGCTTAACATCACGCGCTTTCATAGATTTCTTAGCCATGAGTAACCTGCCTTACTTGCGGAACGGGAAGTTGAACGCTGCTAACAGTGCGCGACCTTCATCATCAGATTTCGCAGTAGTGGTGATAGTAATATCTAAACCACGTACACGATCCACTTTATCGTAATCGATTTCAGGGAAGATGATTTGTTCACGTACACCCATGCTGTAGTTACCGCGACCATCGAAAGACTTAGCGGACAAGCCACGGAAGTCACGAATACGTGGTACAGCAATAGAAATCAGACGCTCAAGGAACTCCCACATGCGTTCGCCACGCAGAGTTACTTTACAGCCGATTGGATAGCCCTGACGGATTTTGAAGCCTGCAACAGATTTGCGTGCTTTGGTGATCAATGGTTTTTGACCAGAGATTGCTGTTAAGTCAGCTGCTGCATTATCCAGCAGTTTTTTATCAGCGATCGCTTCACCAACACCCATATTCAGGGTGATCTTCTCGACCCGAGGGACTTGCATGACAGAAGTGTAGTTAAACTCAGTCATGAGTTTATTAACTACTTCGTCTTTATAGTAATCATGCAGTTTCGCCATCGTATACTCCAAAAATTACTTGATAGTTTCACTGTTAGATTTGAAGAAACGGACTTTTTTGCCGTCTTCGAATCTAAAGCCTACACGGTCAGCCTTGCCAGTTGCCGCGTTAAAGATTGCAACGTTAGAAACTTGAATAGCCGCTTCTTTTTCAACGATGCCACCTGGTTGGTTCAGAGCCGGAACTGGCTTCTGATGTTTTTTAACCAGATTGATACCTTCAACGATAACTTTACTAGAAGAAATAACCTGCTTTACTTTACCGCGCTTACCTTTGTCTTTCCCAGTTAGCACGATAACTTCGTCATCACGACGGATTTTCGCTGCCATAGTTCGCTCCTTAGAGTACTTCAGGTGCCAGAGAGATAATTTTCATAAACTTCTCATTACGAAGTTCACGAGTTACCGGCCCAAAAATACGCGTACCGATTACTTGCTCGCTATTATTGTTTAATAACACACAAGCATTACCATCGAAGCGAATGACAGAACCGTCAGGGCGACGTACACCCTTCTTGGTGCGCACCACTACCGCTTTCAGGACATCACCCTTTTTAACTTTACCGCGTGGAATTGCTTCTTTAACGGTAATTTTAATGATGTCGCCTACATGTGCATAGCGACGGTGCGAGCCACCTAGAACCTTGATACACATTACGCGACGTGCACCGGAGTTGTCGGCCACGTTCAGCATAGTCTGTTCTTGGATCATTTTAGTGCTCCGCTAAATGTCAACTACTACTGAGCCACCTCATTATGAAGAGGCCGTTCAAATATACCCATACTACGAGGGCGCGGCATTATAACACCACATCTTCGTGTTGGACAGGAAAAAATAAACGGCTCGATCAAAAAGAGCCGTTTATTCATCACGAAAAATCTATTCTATTACAGAACAGCTTTTTCTACAACGCGAACTAAGGCCCAAGACTTAGTCTTAGACAGTGGACGAGTTTCGCGGATTTCTACCACGTCACCAATTCCACATTCATTGTTCTCGTCATGTACGTGCAATTTAGTCGTACGACGGATGAATTTACCATACAGAGGGTGTTTCACCATACGCTCGATAGCAACAACAATAGATTTCTCCATTTTGTCACTAACTACACGACCTTGCAGAGTACGGATTTTATCGTTCATTACGCACCTGCCTTCTCAGTCAGTAAAGTCTTCACGCGTGCGATATCACGACGCACTTGTTTCATTAGATGAGACTGTTGCAGCTGACCACTCGCAGCCTGCATACGTAAGTTAAATTGCTCACGTAACAGGTTTAAAAGTTCAGCGTTCAGCTCTTCTACGCTTTTTTCGCGCAGCTCTTGTGCTTTCATTACATCACCGTCTTAGTTACAAAGGTGGTTTTGATAGGCAGTTTCGCTGCTGCCAGAGAGAATGCTTCACGAGCCAGCTCTTCAGGCACACCGTCCATTTCATACAGGACTTTACCAGGCTGAATTAAGGCAACCCAATATTCTACGTTACCTTTACCTTTACCCATACGAACTTCGAGTGGCTTTTCAGTGATTGGCTTGTCTGGGAATACACGAATCCAGATTTTACCTTGACGCTTAACAGCACGGGTCATAGCACGACGTGCCGCTTCGATCTGACGTGCAGTCAGACGACCACGGCCAACAGCTTTAAGACCGAAAGTGCCGAAGCTAACATCCGTACCTTGCGCCAGACCACGGTTGCGGCCTTTGTGCACCTTACGGAATTTTGTACGCTTTGGTTGTAACATAGCGACGCTCCTTACTTGCGGCCTTTACGCTGCTGCTTTTTAGGTTGAGCAGCTGGTTTCTCAGCTTGTTCAACTGCAGCCATACCACCCAGAATCTCACCTTTGAAGATCCATACCTTAACGCCGAGAACACCATAAGTGGTGTGCGCTTCTGAAGTGTTGTAATCGATATCAGCACGTAATGTGTGCAGTGGCACACGGCCTTCACGATACCACTCGGTACGAGCGATTTCAGCACCGCCTAAACGGCCACTGACTTCAACTTTGATACCTTTAGCGCCCAGACGCATTGCGTTCTGTACTGCACGCTTCATAGCACGACGGAACATAACACGACGTTCCAGCTGTGAAGAGATGCTGTCAGCAACTAATTTAGCGTCCAGTTCTGGTTTACGAACTTCGGCGATATTGATTTGCGCAGGAACACCAGCGATATCCGCTACTGTTTTACGCAGTTTTTCAACGTCTTCACCTTTCTTACCGATAACGATACCTGGGCGAGCAGTGTGAATTGTCACACGGATGCTTTTAGCAGGACGCTCGATTACGATGCGTGAAATTGACGCTTTTGCCAATTCTTTATTCAAGTACTGGCGTACTTTAAAGTCGCTGTCTAGGTTGTCAGCGAATTCATTAGTATTCGCATACCAAGTAGAGTTCCAAGGTTTGACAATACCCAGGCGAATACCATTAGGATGTACTTTCTGACCCATTGCTAGTCTCCAGAGTCTCAGCGATCGGACACAACCACAGTAATGTGGCTGGTGCGCTTAAGAATACGATCTGCACGGCCTTTCGCACGCGGCATGATGCGTTTCATAGTTGGACCTTCGTCTACGAAAATTTTCGCAACTTTCAGGTCATCAATGTCAGCGCCATCGTTTTGCTCTGCGTTAGCAATAGCAGATTCCAGTACTTTCTTCACTAAACCAGCAGCTTTCTTGTTGGTGTAGGTCAGAATTTCCAGAGCTTGCGACACTTTCTTACCGCGAATCAGGTCGGCTACTAAGCGAACCTTCTGGGCAGAAGAACGAGCGTGGCGATGCATAGCTAAAGTTTCCATCTCTTCCTCCTATCCTTAACGTTTCTTAGCTTTCTTATCTGCCGCGTGGCCGCGATAAGTGCGAGTCGGTGCGAATTCACCCAGTTTGTGACCAACCATTTCGTCGGTTACAAATACTGGAACATGCTGACGACCATTATGGACAGCGATGGTCAATCCGATCATATTAGGAAAGATCGTTGAACGACGGGACCAAGTCTTGAGAGGCTTCTTGTCTCCGCTTTCCACCGCTTTCTCTACCTTCTTCAGCAAGTGCAGGTCAATAAAAGGACCTTTCTTGAGAGAACGTGGCATGGCTTATCCTCTAATTATTTTTTAGAACGATGACGTACGATGAATTGATCAGTACGCTTGTTACTACGAGTTTTCTTACCTTTGGTCTGAACGCCCCATGGTGTTACTGGGTGTTTACCAAAGTTACGGCCTTCACCACCACCATGTGGATGGTCAACTGGGTTCATCGCAGTACCGCGAACGGTAGGGCGAATACCACGCCAGCGACTAGCACCAGCTTTACCGAGAACACGTAACATATGCTCAGCGTTACCAACTTCACCTAAGGTTGCACGGCAATCAGCTAAAACTTTACGCATTTCACCAGAACGCAGACGCAGGGTGACATAAGCACCATCACGAGCAACGATTTGAGCGTAAGTACCTGCTGAACGCGCTAACTGACCACCTTTACCTGGTTTCAGTTCAATGTTATGAACTGTAGAACCAACAGGGATGTTGCGCATTGGCAGTGCGTTACCAGCTTTGATAGCTGAATCAACGCCAGATTGAATCTGGTCACCAGCTTTCAGGCCTTTTGGCGCAAGAATATAACGACGTTCACCGTCTTTATATAGTACCAGTGCAATGTTCGCAGAACGGTTTGGATCATATTCCAAACGTTCAACAACTGCAGGGATACCGTCTTTGTTGCGTTTAAAGTCAACTAAACGATAATGCTGCTTATGGCCACCACCGATATGACGGGTAGTGATACGACCATTGTTGTTACGACCACCGGATTTGCTGTTTTTTTCTAACAGCGGAGCATAAGGTTTACCCTTATGCAGCTCAGGGTTAACCACTTTAACTACGTGGCGACGGCCCGGAGACGTAGGTTTACATTTAACAACTGCCATTGTTCTTTACTCCTCCGACTTACTCTGCGCCGCTAACGAAGTCCAGATTCTGGCCTTCCTTCAGCGTAACGTAAGCTTTTTTCCAGTCACTACGACGACCAGAACGCTGACCGTGGCGTTTAGTTTTGCCTTTAACCAGCAAAGTGTTAACACCTTCAACTTCAACTTCAAACAGTTTCTGTACAGCAGCTTTGATTTCTGCTTTAGTTGCGTCTTTTGCAACTTTGAGAACGATGGTGTTGCTTTTTTCCATCGCTGTAGAAGCTTTTTCAGATACATGCGGCGCGCGCAGTACTTGTAGCAGACGTTCTTCACGGATCATGCCAGCATCTCCTCAACTTGCTTCACAGCATCAGCAGTCATAACCACTTTGTCGAAAGCAATCAGGCTAACTGGATCGATACCTGCTGCATCACGAACGTCAACCTTGTACAGGTTACGTGCTGCTAAGAACAGATTTTCATCTAATTCAGCAGTGATGATCAGAACATCTTGCAGAGCCATATCTTTCAGTTTCTGTGCCAGCAGCTTAGTTTTAGGCGCTTCTACAGAGAACTTTTCGACAACGATCAGACGATCTTGACGTACCAATTCTGACAGGATGCTTTTTAGAGCACCGCGGTACATCTTCTTATTAACTTTTTGACTGTGGTCCTGTGGTTTAGCTGCGAAGCTAACACCACCAGAGCGCCAGATTGGGCTCTTGATTGAACCAGAACGTGCACGGCCTGTGCCTTTTTGACGCCATGGTTTTTTACCAGAACCAGAAACTTCAGCACGAGTTTTCTGAGCACGAGTACCTTGACGAGCACCAGCTGCATACGCAACAACTACTTGGTGAACAAGCGCTTCATTGAAATCACGCCCGAAGGTAGTTTCGGAAACAGTCAGCGCGCTTTGCGCGTCTTTCATTACCAATTCCATTCCTATCTCCTCGACGTTAAGCCTTGACAGCCGGTTTTACGATCAGGTTGCTACCAGTTGCTCCTGGAACAGCACCTTTGACCAGCAGCAGGTTGCGCTCAGCGTCAACACGTACTACATCTAAGCTTTGAACAGTTACACGTTCATTACCCAGTTGGCCTGCCATTTTCTTGCCTTTGAACACTTTGCCCGGAGTCTGGTTCTGACCGATAGAACCCGGAACACGGTGAGACAAGGAGTTACCGTGAGTAGCATCTTGAGTACGGAAATTCCAGCGCTTAACTGTGCCGGCAAAACCTTTACCTTTAGATGTACCAGTAACGTCGACTTTTTTAACGTCAGCGAAAATTTCAACGCTAATGCTTTGACCTACGTTAAACTCAGCACCTTCTTCAGTACGGAATTCACGTAGAATGCGGCCAGCTTCAACGCCAGCTTTAGCGAAATGACCTGCTTCAGGCTTAGTTACACGGTTAGCTTTTTTGCTACCAGTAGTAACCTGAATTGCATTGTAACCGTCAGTTTCTGCAGTTTTAACCTGAGTAACGCGGTTATTTTCAATTTCGATAACAGTTACAGGGATAGAAACGCCATCTTCAGTGAAGATACGAGTCATACCTACTTTCTTACCGACTAAACCAATCATTGTTTCAACCTCTCAATCGTTCGACGACCTGATTAACCCAGGCTGATCTGCACGTCAACGCCGGCAGCCAGATCCAGACGCATCAGAGCATCAACGGTCTTCTCGGTTGGCTCAACGATGTCAACCAGACGTTTGTGAGTGCGAATTTCGTACTGATCACGCGCATCTTTGTTAACGTGCGGAGAAATCAGAACGGTAAAACGCTCTTTACGTGTCGGCAGCGGGATAGGACCACGTACTTGCGCACCAGTGCGCTTAGCAGTCTCTACGATTTCCGCAGTTGATTGATCGATTAAACGATGATCAAAAGCTTTCAGGCGGATACGGATTCTTTGGTTCTGCATGAGACCAGAGCTCCAACTATTTTATAAACGTAAATGATTACTCCTCGCACCCATTTCGATTGATAGGGGAGTGTAATCGTTCTTGATGTAACCCCCATATCGGGAGTATTGTCTAAATGAGCAACAAATCGTTGACTCAATACTGAGATTTCAGTCCTAAAATTTAGGGCTTACTCATCAGTAAGCCCGCGCATTATACGTAATTTATTGTGAAACGCAAGCAATCGGGGAAAATATGTGCGAATTTTCTGATGTGCAAATTTAGTCGATATAAAAAAGGCCCATGATTGGGCCTAATAAATTTTTGTCAAAAAAACTACTCTTCGATAACTTGGGCTTGAAGATAATTTTGGATGCCTAAACGCTTAATCAATTCAAGTTGGGTTTCAATCCAGTCTATGTGATTTTCTTCATCTGCAAGAATCTCTATCATTAGATCTCGACTAACATAGTCATGAATTGAATCCGCATAGCTAATTGCATCTTTTAAATTCTTTGCGCCATCCAGTTCTAATTTCAAATCTGATACCAACATTTCTTCAACATCTTCTCCGATGTTGAGCTTGCCTAAATCTTGTAGGTTAGGGAGCCCTTCGAGAAATAGAATACGCTCAATATATTTATCAGCGTGTTTCATTTCATCAATCGATTCGTGGTATTCCATCTCATTGAGCTTAGTTAGTCCCCAATTTTTAAACATTCTGGCATGTAAAAAATATTGGTTGATCGCAACAAGCTCATTGCCCAGCAATTTATTCAAGTGGGCTATCATTTTTTTATCGCCTTTCATTTTTACCCTCCATCGCTTCCAGTCCTATAAGTGTAGTACTGAAATTGATGATATGAATAATATTTACACAGTAATCTGTGCAATGAAATTTGATCCTATGATGGAAGATGATTTGAAAGGGTTACGCGACGTGTTCTATACACTGCTCTTCTAGATGTAAAAGCTCTTCTTGTAAAATTTCTCGCGTTTGTCGGATACATTTTCCGCACTCACGCCCTACTGGCAAAATTTGACGTAGCCCTTTCAATGACGTGACTTGATATTTACGCACCACGTTTCTGATTTGCTTATCCGTGACCGCTTCACAAAGGCATACATACATGATCATTTACCTGCACAAATTACATACAGTAAGTTTAAATGAAAACGATTAGCATTTCAATTATCATTGATGGCAACATTCAAATAAACAATAAGAAATATGAATGGAAGTTAGGAATATATAAAAACAAAAAGGACGCCCTAAGGCGCCCTTTTTTTGTGGTTCTATCTTATTCAGAAAGAGCGGTATTATGCAATGATTCTTGCAACAACACCCGCACCTACAGTACGACCACCTTCACGAA
>NZ_JAMPNS010000033.1:0-16063 GCF_028479465.1 Providencia sp. PROV208
TCTTATTACTATAAATTGATTTAATTAAATAATCTCATGACCTAAAAATCATCATGTATAGGTTAACGCCTTCAGAGTTTAAAACAAAAATGTATATATCATTTTTATATTTTAGTTTTTTAACTTCATAGGACAATAAAAAAGGTAATTATATGTGCAATAAAACATCTCGTTATATTATCGCCAGTAATATCATATTAAGTTTTGCTAGTATAGCCAGTGCTTCAGATGGATATATTAACTTTACAGGTGAAATTATTGATCAAACTTGTACTATCGATTCTACGTCTCAAAACCTGATAGTACCTCTCGGTAGTGTTTCAAAATCAAGCCTGGATGGTGCTGCAGGAAAAAAATCCTCACCTACAGGATTCCAGCTAAATTTAACATTGTGCCCACCAACCGTTGCTGGGGCAACAGTGAAATTTGATGGAACTAATGACAGCGATAATGCTGACTTGTTAAAATTAACTCAAGAAGCTGGCGTCGCAACTGGTGTAGGTATTGAAATAGCAGATAATATTGGAACTCCTATTCCTCTGCATTCTGAATCAATGGAATATCCTTTATCAACAGGTAGTAATAGCCTTAACTTCGTCGCACGTTATGTGTCAACATTGAATACGGTTACAACAGGCCCCGCTAATGGAGTGACTCAATTCACGCTTAATTATAAATAACTGAGTAAAGTTCTTATAAAAAAGGACATTCTATTACCAAGGATGGTTATTTACGAAAATAAGATACGGAAGAGATTTATGAAACTAAATACGTATTATTTGTATGGTATCTTAGTCGTTTCATTCTTGATGATATCATCATTGTGTGTTGCTGGCCCTGTAATTGGTGGTACTAGAGTAATTTATAATTCGGGTAAGAAGGAAACGTCGATTTCGATAAAAAATGAGGGAAAAGATGGAGCTTATTTGATTCAATCATGGGTAGAACCCGGTCAGGACACGGCCTACAACAAAGCCCCCTTTATTGTCACACCGCCATTATTTAGGATAGACCAAAATGAAGAAAATATACTTCGTATAGTCTACACAGGTAGTAATTTGCCTACTGATCGTGAATCCGTTTTTTGGTTGAACGTCAAAACAATCCCCGCAATGGATAGCAGCATGCGTGATGAAAATACACTTAAGGTTGTTGTTAAGTCTCGTATCAAAATATTTTACCGACCAGAAAATCTACCAGGAAACTCCATTGAAACTTACAAAAAAATACAGCTATCACGGAATGGAAACATATTAAAAATAAGAAATGATACACCGTATTATATTTCTTTTTATAAAATAAGTGTAGCAGGGAAAGAAATAAAAGATATTGAAATGATTTCACCCAAATCGAGTATAGATTATTCATTATCATCAAACTCTCCGGTGAAAATTAGTTGGCAGACTATCAATGACTACGGTGGAATTAGTCCGGTGGAAGAAAAAACTCTATAGTCTTATTTATTTTATATAGAATTAAACAGTCTCCCCGAAAAACACTATTAAATTTAATTTTACAAGCAAGGTAAATAACATGCTTGATTTATCCGATAGAGAAAAGATCTTTTTAGTTATTAGATATACGTTGAGCAAAATTAAATTAAATTATAATTCTATCCCATTGCTTGCATTAATTTTTTTTAGTATGAGTTTTTCCTCATATGGAGATGAGTATTTTGACCCTAATGCATTAGAATTGGGAGGGGAACAAAACTTAGGGGATATAGACCTAAATATTTTTAATAACTCGAATAAACTGTTGCC
Source organism: Providencia sp. PROV208 (assembly GCF_028479465.1). NCBI lineage: Bacteria > Pseudomonadati > Pseudomonadota > Gammaproteobacteria > Enterobacterales > Morganellaceae > Providencia > Providencia sp. PROV208. The sequence continues at coordinate 1,764 of NZ_JAMPNS010000033.1, forward strand.
AGGTACTTATCGTGTTGCTGTTTATCTTAATGGTAACATGGTTGAAATGCGTGACATCCCATTCGTGTTAGGCCCTAATGCTGAGTTAATACCACAGTTAACCACTGAAGATTACTTTAAATTAGGCGTTAAAGTTAATGATTATTCAGATTTAAAAAACATCCCAAATGGCAATTTCGTTGGAGATATTGGAAAGTATATCCCGCTAGCCACAACTAACCTCAATGTCAAAAAACTACAACTGGATATTAGCATCCCGCAAGCTGCGATTGACCACCAAGCTCAGGGGCGAGTTGACTCTAAGTTATGGGATCAAGGGGTGAGTGCTGCCCTACTTAACTACAGCATGACTGGGGGAAATACAGAATATAAAGGTGGAGGGGGGAGTAATTATTTCTTTCTCAGCTTGCAAAGTGGGCTAAACTTTGGTGCCTGGAGATTAAGGAACTACTCAACATATAATCGAACCAGCAATAGACATGATACTGATGAGAGCTCAGTTCTCAACCGTTCTGGTACTTCATACGGTGCCATCTCTCATTGGGATAATATCAACACTTACTTACAGCGGGATATTCAATCATTGAGGGGGCAACTTACCTTCGGTGACAGTTATACATCATCTGAAATCTTTAATAGCTTCCAATTTCGAGGCGCGCAGCTTGCCTCCGATGAAAATATGATTCCTGACAGTATGCGAGGCTTTGCACCAACTATCAGAGGGATCGCCCGTAGCAACGCAAAAGTGACAATCAGACAAAATGGCTATGTGATCTATCAAAACTATGTTGCTCCTGGCGCCTTTGTAATACAGGATTTGTACCCAACTTCAGCAAGTGGCAATTTACAAGTTACTATTACTGAGTCTGATGGTAGTGAAAGCACCTTTATACAACCTTTCGCCGCTGTGGCCATCATGCAACGGGAAGGAAATTTCAAGTATTCTCTCACGGCTGGGCGTTATCGATCATCGAATTCGGACTCAAGAGAACCAAAGTTCGGTCAGGTAACAGCTATCTATGGATTGCCATATGGAATGACTGCTTATGGTGGTTTAGTCAGTGCAGATAATTATTGGTCAACAGTTTCCGGAATGGGGTTTGGCTTGGGTGAACTAGGTGCAGTTTCACTTGATGTAACTTATGCGCGTTCGAGCTTATTTAATGGCACAAATAAAAAAGGACAATCTTATCGAGCACAATATTCAAAAGGTTTACAGAGTACAGGGACAACATTTACATTGGCGTCTTATAGATACTCTACAGAAGGATATTATACCTTCCAGGAAATAAATGAGTTAAGTAATGTTAATAGCAGAGATTTATTCTGGTTATCTCATAATAAACGTCAAAAACTTCAATTAGATATTAGTCAGAACATCTTGGATTATGGTTCATTATACCTTTCAGGTAGTCAGCAAGATTATTGGGGACTAGATGGATCTGAAAGATTCATTAGTTCTGGATATAACGTTAACTATGCAGGGGTAAACTATGGAGTAAGTTATACCTATAGTAGCGCAGTCGCAGATATTCCTTCAGATCAACGTGTTGCATTTAATCTACAAATACCATTAAGCATCTGGAGTAGCAGTACTGCTTATGATTCAGTATGGGCTAGTTATAATGTCACAACGGATAAGGATGGAACAATATTACAACAGGCTGGTATCAGTGGAACCGCATTAGCGGATAATAATCTGAACTATAGTGTGATGCAAAGCTATGGTAATCGCAATCAAGGCGCAGCAGGTAATCTAGCAGTAAATTACAGAGGCTCTAAAGGTGATATTAATGCTGGATATAATTATGATAAAGACTCATACCGCCTAAATTATGGTATTCATGGGGGGGTTGTTGCATATCAAGACGGTATCGTTTTTGGGCAAACTCTGGGTGAAAGCATTGCCATCATTCATGCACCAGAAGCGGATAATGTAATCATACAAAATCATGTTGGTGTCAAAACAGATACTAGTGGTTATGCAATCGTACCCTATGTAAATGCTTATAAGAGTAACCGTATAGCGCTTGATACAACTACGCTAGGCGATAATGTTGATATTGATATGCAAACCCAAACAGTGTACCCCACTAAAGGTGCCGTGGTACTTACTGATTTTAAAACAAGGATAGGACAGCGAGTATTAATGACTCTCAACTACAAAGGTAGTCCCATTCCTTTTGGTGCATCTGTTAATTATGGGAAAAACAATATGTTCGCTATTGTTGGAGATAATGGGCAAGTCTATTTGACTGGATTATCTGAAAAAGGTCAATTGAAAGTTAAATGGGGTAAAGATCCAATAAAAATATGCATAGTAGATTATCTACTTCCAAATAAAAAACCGTTGTCAGGTGTAATAGAAATGACAGGAACTTGTCTGTAGTTTTATATAAAAAATATTTATTAAAGGTAACTTTTATGTTAAGTAAAACAATAAAATTCTCATTATTTATTATATTTATTTTTTCAGCTGTGCCATCATACTCTTATACCTCAACATGCTCTAACAGCTTTCCTGGCGTTGCTCAATCTTTAATGCTTGCACCATTTGGTACAGTGAAAACATCAAATAATGATATGATTGGTACTGTTTTAGCAAAATATACATTACCAAACTCAGGTTCATTTTTGAGGTGTACTGCTGGAACTTATGGTATTGCGTATAGGATGATTAATGCTACTCTATCTAACTTAGGTGACAATATATATAACACCAATATATCGGGAATTGGCGTTCGTATCACAACACAAGCTGGGCATATATTTTCAAATCCCTATTCATTTGATCCTCGCTCAGGAACAGTTGTAACCTACGTAAGTAATGATGATCCAATTACTATTGAAATAATAAAAACAGGGGTTGTTTCCCCTGGAGTATTGCAATACCCCGCAAATTCATTAGCACAAATTACGTACAAAGATGTTAATAATAGTGAAATTTCCGCATTTATCATTCGATTCAGTGGAGATACACAAATAATTCAACCCGCTTGTGAAGTAAAAAATAGTAATATTGTTGTCTTGCTTGGGCCGCAGTATAGAGGAGCACTGGGAAGCATCGGTGCCACAACAACCAAACTACCTTTTACAATTCCTTTAACTTGCAGTGTTACCTCTCCGGTTAAAATAACAATTAATGGCACTACTGCGACTAATACCACCGCGACTCAGGGAGTATTACAATTAAATGATAGCCCTATTACAGCCGATGGGGTCGGGATACAATTACTAAAGAACGATGGTGTTTCCCCTGTTGAAATAGGAGCAGAAGTAAATTATGGCACAGCATCAGGGGCTGGAGATTATAATGTTCCGCTTTATGCCCGATATTACCAAACTAAAAGTTCAGTAATTGTGGGCGTCGCAAATGCAACAGCTACCTTTACCGTTTCATACAACTAACTTTTGAATTAGCTTTGACTTGAACCGAAAATTCTATCAATAAATTTTTGTTTATAGTTTCTGCCCCAAAAATAGTCTAGGTCATGATGATAAAAGCACATCTTACTGAATAACAGATTGTCAATATTTTAAATCTTGCAAACTCTGAAATGATGCTCGACGGAATCTGCTATCTGAAAAAAATACCGCCACTTTTTAAATATGGCGGTACGGAACCTAATGATGTTAAATAATTTAAAGAGCCAGATGCAGGACTCGGCAATAAGTGTCGGTAACCAATTCTCTTGGCCTGTAATATTACGAACACGATAAAGTTGAAGAACTAATACTGTTTCATCCATCAGACCCACCTCTCTGAATTATTACTAAATGGCCTTCACAGAAGAATTAACTCTGTATAAATTATTCGTTGTCTTACTATACAATACCATTCTGAAGCTGGTTTTTCTGCATAATACTTTTTTAAAATCTATGATGACCGCTCGGATCCACATGGACCATCACATTTAATACATGATGTTTATTTAACACCGCTTTTCTTGCTTCGACCGCTATGTCATGACCTTCCCTGACTGATAAATTACCATCAATTTCCAGATGGGCATCAACAATAACCAAGTCCCCCACTTTTCTGGTCTTCAGATCATGAATACCATCAATACCCGGCGTAGCCAGCATTGTCTCTTTAATTTTATATTCTGTTTCTGTATCTATAGCTCTGTCCATTAAGTCATTCAGCGAATCTGATACAAATGAATAACCCATTTTTGCCACTATCAGACCAACAATAAGGGCAGCAACCGGATCAAGGAATTTAAGACCGGACAAATTCCCAACGATCCCAAGGGCGACAACAAGAGACGAAGCCGCATCAGAACGAGCATGCCAAGCATTAGCTACCAACATACCTGACCTGACACGGGTGGCTACAGCAAGCATATAGCGAAAAAGTAGTTCTTTGAAAACCAGAGCGGCCAAGGCAACCCAGAGTGCAATGACGTGAACCTCCGGAATCGATTCCGGGTGTTGTATCTTATTTATTGCTGACCAGAGCATGCCAGTACCTACACAAAACAATAGCCCCCCTAAAATTAAAGAGGCGCCATTTTCATAACGGTGGTGACCATAATGATGGTCATCATCCGCATCTTTTTTACTTTTATGATTAGCAACAAGTACAACAAAATCGGCAACCAAATCAGATAACGAATGTATACCATCGGCGATCAACCCCTGGGAGCCTGAAAATAACCCTGTAATTATCTGCCCCAGAGTTAAAAAACAATTAACCCATACACTAACCCAGGTACTTTTCCGTGCTGCATGAAAACGTTCTTGGGAATTATTGTCAGTTTCATCTTTAATATTATTATTTGGCATCATATTATTTATATCATCATAAGAATGGTAACAGACTGCGCTCTAATCCAGCTTTAATATTAAAATTACTAGTCGAAGAAGTCTTAGTATTTAACAATTATCGCCGATACCTCCCCACTACACGAATCATAATATAATACTTCCTTTGGGGACGGGGCATCAGAAAAAATCATTGATACTGCAACCGAACACAAGGCTAAGCATGTACAGGATATCAACGTAGATCCGATTTACGCCTCGTTCATAACTGCTGAATGACTCGACTGAATACGCTAACTGTCAATAATTAAACAGTGGTAGCACCTCAGCTCTCTGATTTTTCTACTAACAATTAATGAAGCATTTGTTATGATATTACTCTCCGGAAAAAATCATCTATTATACTGTTATATTGTTGATTATTCATATGTCAGTGTTTTTCGACCTATCATCATTAGAGTTGATATTATTTTTTATGTGCTTTTTTTGTTTTATTCCCACGCGAAACATTATTACTGGGTAAAGCTGATGTCTGCACTGTCGCATCCATTACTTTATTTTTATCGTTGATAATTTGCGGCTGAACATTCAATGTATTCACATTAATAATTTCATTCGCACTGTCGGTAATTTTATTCTTGATGAATTTTTCCGTATTACATTTACCCGAAATTCCAATTTTTTCGTCCAACATTTTATTACGTGTCGCTTTTTTAAAATTACAATCGGCAAATACAGGAATACTCAGTAACAACCCGAATAGAATTATACAAATATTTTTTTTCATTAGTTCACTTTATTTTAAACGATACATTTAATCAATTGCCACCATTAAGCTGGCTTATAGCAATTAGTCAATATAAACAGGCCTGATTTAATTCTAATCCCACGAGATAACTACAGTAGCGGATGCACTAGCATCACCATAAAAATTTTTTCCCATTGAATTCTTACATAAAGACCAGGTAATAGGTACAAGCGTTTGGCCAACACCAATATTATTGATTGTTTTAGTCGGTGAACCATCAAAAATGATTTGGTTTTGTGTGTCGGCCACACATGAGGGAGTATTATCTAAATACACACCTCTAATATAGCCCATAAGTTCTGCATTAATATTTTTTAGGCCAAGCGCATTCTGACCAAAAAGATTACTACTCGTAAATGAGATAGTTAGATTATTAGACATTGCTCCCGGATTGTTAGAATTACATGTTATAGATAGCCCTTTATTACTAGACTCTATTAAATTATTACCTGATATTCCGGTTGTATTTACTGTTCCAAAATCTATTAAAGAAGGGGCTGAAACCGAGCATGTCAGTGGATCTGTAACCACTATTGTGTTTGCCGGTATGGCAGCACCAAAAGCACCGGAACCAGCTAACCATCCAAATAAAACATTAAAATGTATAAATGGAGAATTAGCCGATTCCAATGTGGTTGATTTAGCGGCATATATGTACCAATCCAAATTTGCATTAAAGTTTATTCGCTTGCTATCATTGATATATGCAGAGTTGGGGTTTGCAGCCTGGCTAAAACATGATGAGCCAGTATCACTTTGTGTACTTGCTGTTAAAGTTGGGATAACACCAACATTAAAACTAACAGAACCACTAACTGGATTGCTCGCAGCAATTGTAGGGTAAAAATCACTATAAACGTTCCCAGATGGTATATAAATAATATCCTGAACAGATGAACTAACGGGTATACCACAGTAACCATCAATACATGTCCATGGTGTCGCTACAGAACAATATGGGATAGAACCTGCCCCAACGCCATTATAACGAAATGAGATAATATTACCTAGTGGTGCTGTTCCAGATGAGCGTGTATTTGTGCCTTCAAAATAATCAACAAGATTTATATTTGTAGTCACTCCTATTTTTTGGGGAGCAGCACCAGGCTCAACATATATTGTTGCACTATACGTATAAAAGGATGCAGACAAAAAAAACAATATACTTTTTATAACCATATTATTCATTATTATTTTCATTACAATTTATTACCTCATAATTATCCAGAAAAATTCGAATATCAATAATATAATTTCCGCAACCCTAATGTTTAATTTCATTGTGAAATAACACTGTATTAAAAATACAATTAACGTCGATTGTATTTATTTCCCTTTCATAACGGGGGGGATTACTGTGATGTCACACAAAAGGCGGTTGCGCGGTTTATTATCACCCGTTCGTTATCTTGTCTCAATTTTTATATTTTGGCCGATACGCAATATCATATCCCTATTTTCATTATATTAACGCCTCTCTTAAACTTATCTGATTGATCGCACCCATAGTTGTGTTTTGCACAGTTCTGCTGGCAGCGACCTTAACGCTTGATTTGCCAATGTAAGTGTTGCATCCAATACATACCACTGCTGATCCTGACGTTCTGTTTCATAACACAATATAGTTGCTCAGCTTATACCTGCGCGCAATCCGGTGCAGTTCATCGGGTATCGTTCCTCCACTTAACTGCAGGGTATAATGCTCCCCGATGCTGTTACTAAATTTTCTCCAAAATTCAGCATAGCTTCTGGTTTCACTGGCTGGAATTTCAGTATTATATCCGCTTTACTCGTCACCAAGCCCAATACCGTTTCTTCTTTAACTTCGTATTTTTCTTTTGTCTGCAGCTATTCACTGTTTTTCCTCAGCCATTTCGATGGTCACTGCAGCTTACTGTTCTTTTTCACCGCAGAAGACGGTCTAGTATCCAAACCAATTGTAGCCTGCATGACTGGAATAACGGGCTCGGATAATATATTGTCACCAAGACAACTCACCGCAAGCTGCCGTATTGCTATATCCTGACTCATCACCAGTTTGCTGAGATTAAACTGCGCGGTACACTGCTGTGAGGAATCACTTCCCCATTTCACCCGTAATTTTCCTGTTTCCGGTAATCCAGCCAGATACACCTGCCCGTAATCTCCGACCACCCCGCTGATATCTTCTTCTCCCGGTTTTGTATCGACCAGAGAGGCCACAGCACCAAACGGGACAACCCCCTGTTGATGCTTCAGAGTCATCAGCACCTTATAACCAACGCGAGTCGAAAATGACGCATTCACCACAGCGCCTTTTGTCGGGTATACATTGATATTAGTCTGTTTCAGGTCCACATCATCCGGCAGTGTCGTCGGGTCAAGCCCGATACTGTTGCGGGTGTAATTCGATAGATACGGTACCACTGCGTAACCGCGACTATCTGTCACTGCCGCTTTACCGTTGACACTGACCCCATCAGCATCTGGGGCACTAACCAGCGCAACAGAGTCCCCGAAAGGACGAGACAGAGTCACTCCGCCACTGTGCACCAACATCCCGCCGCTGACGTTCATATTCATACTCTGCATAGTATTGCTGTAACTGTAACCGGCACTCACATTCCCCTGGTTGCCCTGATAACCGACATTGACATTACTGTTTGCGGCCTGCCCCTGATTACCCCAGCCCTGATTTACACTATAACTAAGTGCACCGTCCAGCGTGTTACCGCTGATACCAGTATAGTTGCTGGTTTTACCATTATTATCGTGGGTAATAGACGTCGTGGCGTACATGGACTGAAAATCACGGTAAGGACTAAATATACTGAACGGAATACTGACATTCAGTGATACCTGCCGATTTTCCGGCCACTGGTTTTTATCGCTCTTTAACCGATCAATGTTGTAGTTCAAACCAATACCCACGCCTTTGATGCTATTACTATATCCCAGTGACATCCCGGTCAGAGACTTGTCCCCCCCCCAGTAATCATCACGGCTGTACCGTAGGTGTAATGTTCCAAAGGTATCCATCTGCTGGCTGATTTGAGTCTGAAAGCTGCTACGCCGCCGTTGCTGAGTCCACGGACTGACTCCGTCCTCAAGGCGATACCCTTCACGATTAAATTCATTGAAAGTGTAATAATGCTCAGTGGAATAACGCAATGCAGTCAAATCTACAGATGTTCCCGTGGATACAAGACTTTTTGAATAACGGATACGATATGACTGTCCTGTCTTAGTTTGATCTTCGTGAAATTTTGCATTCGAATGTGTAATATCTGCAGACAGCGCCCCAAGAGACCCCAGAGAAATCCCACTGCCTGCACTGACCGATTGATAGTCACGAGCAATCAGTGTTCCACCGTACAACGTAATATTATTCAGCAGGCCGTATACCGCGGTCCCCAGTATAAAATCGGCTCGTCGGGTATCAACCGCCATATCACTGTCATACCGTCCACCAGTAAATTCATACTTCCATCCCCCTGGCCGTAACATCACTGGCAGGGAGGAATACGGTACGATAAACTGATGTTCACTACCATCTGCTTCGGTAACTGTCACATCATAGTCACCGGACATACCAGATTGCTGGATATCATTGATAGAAAACGGTCCCGGCGCCACATACGTTTCATACACTACATTACCGTTTTGCCGTATAGTGATCCGAGCATTGCTGTTCGCTACCCCGCTAACAGCAGGAGCAAATCCGCGTAACTGATTCGGCAACATCTGCTCGTCGGAGCTCAGCTTCATCCCTTTAAATGGTACACTGTCAAAAATCTCGCTTCCGGTCTGGCTTTCACCAATAAGTAGAGAAGAACGTAGTGTCTGAATAGCTCGAGACAAATATGTATTAGAAAAACGGGTATTGCTGCTGCTCTGTCGGGTACTGCTCCCACCACTGTATGTATGGGTAATGGTGCTGCGTAACCGCCATGCACCAGCATTGAGACCTGAGCGCAGTGTTGCAAATAGGTTGTCATCGTGTGTCGTCTGTCCGCCACTGTGCATGCTGCTGCGCCCCGCACTCAGGCTGTAGTTGGTCAACAGAGCAGGAATACCGTCCTCCCACAAAGACGGATCCGCGTAACGCCCGTAATGCGGGCGCATCGCTATCTGCGGGATACTGATATCCAAACGTAACCGAGACAAATCAAGCTTGACTGATGCCTGCGGGATCAGTTTACCCAGATTATCTACTGGTTTATCCGCCGGAAGGTCACTTAAGCCAGGAACGCCTGATACATTCACCCCCCATGATTCAAGCTGTGACGGAGTCAAGAGCGGTACCACCACATTATCTGCATTTTTTCGGAATTCTAGGGTATGTCCCCCTTCACTGCGAGTATTGACGAAAACAGATACAGTGTACTTCCCCTCGGCCACCCCCCCTTTCATTGCAAAAACAGATAAATCAATAGCATTATTTTCACTAGTCAGTCCCAGAAACCGCGGATCGAAGTAATCCTCTGCAGCCATCCAAGGTGATAGTGTAAGAAATATTCCAGCGGCCAGAGGACGTAAACAAAAACGCACGGAAGGCAATAAATTTACCTTGTTATTATAAGAAGTCATTACCATTAATATCCATAATAAAATCAATTAACTAACGTAATAGACGCTGTAGGCGAATTGTCTGCCTGCCATCATCACCTATCAGCATCCAACTGACTTCTGATGCGGTAGGTTTTACTGAATAACCCATTGTGCTATATGGAGCAATCATCCGGTCACTTTCAATTTTTACTGGCAGACCATCCACAACCAGCTCACTAAAGGTGATGTAGTAAGGTGTTGGATTTACCACCGTCATCTGACTGTCATTTAGTGCAAACTGAAGCTGTTCCGCGCGTTCATTCTCCGTCAGTTCCGTTATGACCGACGGCCGATAAAATAACTTCAGATTATTCTGTAAAGCTAGGACCAGTTGCTTATCCCCAGTCTGTAGGTCTTCGGTATTCTGCTGAGCCGGAATTGTTTTCAATGCCAGCCGCCAAAGTGACTCCTGAGACTCTTTATCAACCACGACCGGCCTATCAGTCTGCCGGATAAGCAATGTGACTGCAGTTCCCGGTTCAAACCTAGTCAGCGGTGGCACCACGATAAACGGAGCCTGTACTCCAGATTCGTCGTCCTTCGCTGGCAGTACTCGAGACTGCAACAGATACACGTGGTCAGTATTATTAGTGACGGTGAACGTTATTCCGCTAGCCTCACTTTCCGGGTAAATAACCCGAGTTAGCGGCAAAGTAATGCCTTCATCCGCACGACCCGCTATGGCATAAACCACCGCCACTGGCAATAGAACCAAAATCAAACCTGAAAGAAAGTATTTATTCATTTTGTTATTTTTCCTGCAAGATGATTTGATAGGTTCGGCTGTGCCCGCCGTAATCATTAATCACCGACCAATTTACCTCTCGCGCAGCTCCGGTTATGTGATAGTTACGGTCGGAAAACGGGGCTATCATAGCTCCTTGCTCTTGAGTATTTACTACCCGTCCATTAACCTGCAATTGTGCCAAAGTCAGGTAATAAGGAGTTGGGTTTACTACATGCAAAAACTGCCCCTGAGGTGTGAAAACCAATTTTTCAGCGGCATCTCGTACCGGTAACGTTAGCCCTTCTGGCCGATAAAATAGCTTAATGACTGAACGCATACCGACAGATACCTGTGGTTGCATTCCCCCGTCAGCGAAATTATCAGTTGGCTTGCTAATAGAAGGAATAGCAAGAAAACTCAGGTAAAACACCGATTCACGGTCAGCTGGTAATTCTGACGTGTCATTGCGTACTACCGTCACGGTATGTCGGCTGTCACTCTCCAGCCTGAACAATGGGGGAGCTACTATAAATGGCAAAGTTTCAGGTACTGCTGTCCCGTCATCCGGTGACCGCAGCACACGACTATTCATCAGATAGACCTGGTCGCTTTGATTAATCAGAGTCACCTTTTTATTGCGTTGTTCTGCCCCGAAAATCACTCTAGTTTGATCAAGACTTATACCGCCATCTGCCGCTTGTGCGCAGACACTTATAAATACATATATCAAATACGGCAGTAATCGCTGAAAATACTGACTACACTGCTTCATATATCCCCCAGAGGATTCAGTCATACACAAAGTTGAACGTTACAGTCGCTTGCAGGTCACCACTACTTCGGCCACTATAATCACAGTTGCCACAGGTTAATTCTGCCTTCACTGGTAGTATCGTATCCAAATCAGATAGCTGCGTTTGTGTACTCCAATTTTTTACACTTATTATTTTATTTTGAGCTAAATTTTCATTCGAATTAAAGCTGCTATTCCCAGAAGTACTCAGTAAAATGCCATATCCTTCAGAGGCACTCACCGGCATTGGATCCCGGAACAATGCCGGACCGTACAACACAGTGGATTCACCACTAATCGTAATTTTTGGTGTTAACCCCTGACCCGAACAGCTGCTTAGTACAACATTGAACGACGTCTGCGGTGGTGAACTGACAATAGTTGCAGGCGAAATAAGATCCCCACTGCCAAATATAATTTGCGTCTCAGATGTACTGATAACGCAACTGCCACCAACAAATACTGCAGAAAAATTAATCAGAGCGGAATCACTTCCACCCGCAGGGACGGTCCGAATACAGCTGAATGACAATATAAGAATGAGACCAATGAACAATCCGACAGATCGGTGGGAACTATGTTTTATTTCCGGCATAACTGTTTACCCTGCAAGGTTTTTACTGAAAAATAATATTAACGATCAGCGTAGCTGAAAACGGTCCGGGCACTACCGTATCCCCCAATGGCCCAACCAGACCAATCCAAAATACCTCTTCACTGTAGTGCCCATTGTTGCTGTCAAGAGTATTCATCACCATTGGTGTTCCGCTATTTACCACAGCATCAGCTGGACTGTAATACTCAACCTGTGACGGCATGCTGCCATCACTCTGCCGTACCATGAAACCAACACCATTCACTACACCATCCAGAAATACAGTATCACTGGTACTGGCATATGGAGTATTACCCGTTACTGACAGTGATGGGATGATCGGATCGTCAGTACCAGTGCAAAACAGCACAATCTGTATTGGCTTAATCTGATAAGTCGTCGTCCCCCCCGTTAAATCATTGGCCTTCAGTGGTCTGAAATTTAGTGTGCTATCCGGTATTAACATGCTACAGCCAGTGGTATCACTACCAATATTCGCACTGAAACTGACCGTGGCAGCGGATACAGTCATACCCAAGCTGCATAGTGCCAGTAGAGTAATACCGGCTGTAATGCGTTTAACGAAGCTCGCCATGAAACACCTCCGTGCCGCCATAATCATTAATGGCTTTCCATGTCACCTGACCAACCGGTGGATTCTCCTGATAGTTCAGGCCGGAAAATGGAGCCAGCATGGTATTTTGCTTCTTCACACTCACTGGAATATTTTGACCGCCGACGGTCAGTGATGATAGCGATATAAAATAAGGAGATGGATTGTAAACGTATAGATGCTGCCCTTTACGAGAGAATTGTAGGGAAGCCATAGCTTGCTGCATACTGACAGACAGCCCCGACGGTCGATAGAACACTTTAATGACACTGGCAGTTGAAACAACTAATGCCCCGCCAAGTGTTCGACCGGTTTCTTTCGTATTGTTTTTCCCAGCAGGCTGTGCAACCACCCGAAGGTAATACACCAACTCTCTATCCTGTGGTAAATTGCCGCTACGCTGCATAATACGCATCTGATTCGTCATCCCGGGTTCGAGACGAAACAGTGAGGGTGATACCACAAATGGGGTATCAGCGCTGATACCATCCGGTGATGTCACTATTTGAGCTCTGACAAGATACGGAGTACTAGATTGCTTACTGCTGGTAACACCAATACTCTGTCCCTGTAGAGCCATTGTCTCCCTAAATACCACGCGGGTTGCATCAAGGGAAATGCCGGCTACTGCGGCTGAAGAAAATAAAATCAGCAGAAACAACCCAGATAATGCGCGACGCATGTTCTTTTTCTCCAAGTATACTCAAAAATATGGAAGGGGATATCCCCCTCCATATTTACATATTAATTAGTTAACGATATAAGCAACAGTTATTGGAGCACTGTAAGGACCCGCTGCTGGGAGCAACGTAGTTGATGCCATACCAACAGTAAAATCATACGTACCACCATCTACTGCAGTAACATTGACTACAGGACCCATACCGTTAGCCACTGTGACGCTGGATTCATCAGCGATCATAAAACCAACAGTTTCAGCCTCATTACTGACAAAGATATTCTGACTAGCGTTACCAGTTGAGGTAATTCCGTTGATGAGTAATTCGCCCGTCTCATCCGCAGAACAGTTGGACAGCACAACAGGCATAACAACATTGCCCAATTGAGCATTTGCAGTGAAATCTACACTTCTATAAATACCAACATCCAAAGTAGCTTGATCACCATTGACAGAAACATCACAAGTAGTCGCGGTAATAACGCCTTCAAGTGTCACGTCAGCAGTCGCAGCAGCATTTGCATTCAGGCTGGCACAAGCAAATAAGGCAATTGCAATAACTGATTTTGGCATACGCATATATATAAAATCCTTCTAATAATTAATGAAAATATAAATAGATATATTATTACATCTGTACCCACAGGTAATTTAATATTGTAGGTAACGTAAACGCACTTTATAATCATATAAAATGAGCTTATTGAAGCTAACTGATAACAATAAGC
>NZ_JAMPNS010000034.1:0-14244 GCF_028479465.1 Providencia sp. PROV208
CCTTCATATCTGGATGAACTGAAACTTGTTTTGGAGAAAAAATATGGCTCGGTAGATAGAAACTCTTGATGCATAAACATCAAGTACCGAAATATAACACTGAGATTAATAATAGTAATTAATATATCATTGACAGCTTCGCGCCCTAAAGGGCTTGTAGCTGTCAATTTGATAATAGAACAAATAGCATTAATCCCTTAAATTTTAGCTTGATAAAATATTATTAATGCACATTTAAAAATGAGCGTTTTTTTATAGATTTTTTATTTTAAATTAAAGAGGGGTTCATTGTTCTACACCCAAATGAAACCTCAATTCTTTCAACAAGCCCTTTCACATTAAAAAATAATGTGATTGACTATATATAATGGATAGAATAGCTACCAAGGATAGTGTTTTTCTTGAAAGTTGAGTAAAACAAAATATAAAAATAACCTAAATAAATCGAACTATGAATTTACCTTCATTTTCTCAGATAATATACAGGATATCATTATGTTCAGAATCCCCTTAAATAGCCCCTCAGTTATCCCATCCCAAACTTCGCAAGCAAATGAAAGAGTAAATATTTATCTTGGTGATGGGGGAACTCCCCAAAAAAACGATTTTATGTCTTTATTAGGCAGTTACGTTCATCGAGTTTCAAATTCAACCAAGGATCTAAAAAAATATCCGATAGTTTTTGCGTCTGAAGCAGCCCATAGTAAGTTTCAATTATATAAAGAAAAAACGATACAAGAATACGGAATAATTCGCCCACACAAAACAGGACGGTCAGATGACGATGTAGGTTCTCATTTCATATATGCTCTACAGAATGTGTCGACATATCATGCGAGTAATTTTCAATTTAACGATAACCAAAAAATTTATGTCCATGGTCATGGCGGAGCTGGAAAAAACTCCTTACAAGTTGACCACCTAAAACTCACCATGAATGAAGTGGTTAAGACTCTTTCTGATATGGGGGTTCCTAAAACAGTTAAAGATATCCGATTAACTAGCTGCTATTCTGCAGATACGAAGCCAATCAACAATATAAAGGATCCAGATCTGAAGACATATAGTGAAAGTTTTATAAAAAAATCAACATTTTTGGGCATAGCAATAAATGAAGAAACAGTAAAAGCCCCTGCAGCACATCTACTTGATGCATTGAATGACGCTGGTTATAACAATGTTACAGTTACCGGATACCATGGAGCAGGAATGTATTACAATGGTAATAACTTCCCAGAACACTCATTACGTAGTACTGTTACACCTTCTGCCCCTACTTATAAGCCCGAAGATACAGTAAAACGTAGTACCGTATCAGAAAAGTTTATCTCTGAGATTGATTAATAAAGTCATTAAGCGTTGTTGACCAAAGTTGATAACCCATTCAAAATCATGGATAACGCAGCAGTAAAAACGTTTTTGTTTTAGTGCTGTTTGTAACCAACGAAGCAGAAAAGATTTTCAGCCCGCAAGTTTCGGGCTGTTTTTCCATCCCATTGTGCCAGTTTAAGAGCAACTAAAGCCGCAAACGCTAATTTACCTAACCAACAATTTTTTCTTCAACGGAAAACGGGGAATAGGGTCTCACCTTATAATGCGGTTCGTGATTGTTGTTTAGAAATTTTTTGAATGCGTTTTCACGTATCGGTGACATCCAATTCCGTCACAGTCACGTTCAGTTGACCGTCTTTATCATATAATGACAGGTATAATCGTAGTGTGGTATTATTTCACACGGTGACCAATGGTCATAAGACTGCGTTTCATCTTTTTATACGAAATCGGCAATTCACGAGCTTTTTTTCTCCTAAAACAAAGCTTCTCGCGTGCCAACTGCCATAAGTCAAAGTTGTCCATAGGAAAAGCGGGGTGGTCAATATCAGTAGCCCCAGCCCCCTTGTACTTTGGCGGTAGTATATAATTTCACCATTGTTTTCCTTTTGGCATGATGACGAACAATTTGAGTCAATAGATGATTGACATGAATATTGGTTATTGGGTTTCGAGATTCACAGGAAATATCCTGGGAACGAATGATGAATAGAGAACACATCAGATTCAATCCATGCGGACATCCTTATCTGAAGATGAGTTGTTTGATAAATTAAAGAACTACTTCCCATTAGTTCTAGGTCATATTTACCGCCAAAGGGTACCCCACCGATACAAGGTGGAAAGGGAATTTGGACGGTCTTAAAAGCCCGTAGAATTATCAGCCGTACCGTTTCACAACATCCAGTGGCGCACCTCCGCACAAACCAGCAAAGAATGAACAAGACCAAAACACAGCTTTACCGTATGTACCCCGTAAATCCATAAACTCGTTACGCAAACGGCGAAATGTTACTGCTTTCAGATAATTAATCAGCACCGATAACTGCACTGTTGGTGGATACTCCATCAGCATATGAACATGGTCGATATCCCTGTAACTTTCTGTAAGTTCCGCACCAAAATCACGACAAACATCAGTTGCATACTGATGAAATGCTGCATAGTGTCACTCCTCCAATATTTTTCGACGATATTTCGTTACAAAAACGAAATGAACATGCAAAAGAAAAGCTGCATATCTTAAACGATTAATTTTGTACTTTTGCATTGAAGCTGACCGAAAACACAGTAATATAACGAAAGAATTTACTACACACTGAGTTATGATGCGAATCCGCAAAGCCTACATTATGGGTTGGCGGTGACGAAAAAAAATACTGGATTCAGCCGTCAGCATTTGAACTAAACCGAATGCTGACGGCATGGAAGAAAACCCCTGAACGTGCGTTCTTACAGAAAGCCTACACCGATAATCTTCAACAAAAGCTGAAAGACCTGCATAGTGCATAGAAACGTTGCTTTGATAAAAAGTTGGCAGCGAAAGCACCTGTATTTAAGAAGAAAAGCGGCGGAAGTGATTCAATCCGTATTGTTAACTTAGAGAAGTATTGCAGTCTCGAAAAACACAAGGTGAAGCTTCCATCAGGTGTCGGCTGGGTCAAATTTCGACAGTCACAGGACATCCTAGGTAAATTTTAGTCGATGTACTAGATTTGGCAAGTCTATCCCGTTAAGGGGTATTACTTTTTAGTATGAACGATTGCAGGTCTGGCATCAGCTAGAGCTTAAGAAAGGAAGAGCGGGGATTACCTTACAAAATTACTCCAGTGAATGGCTTGGTTTTGACTGCAAGATTATAATCAAAATCAGACTCATGAAAGTTTCAATCACATCCCACTGGAGTTTTATCATAAACGGCAAGAAAACCCTAAGTTGCCATATCTTAACTTCCGAGGAATGTTATCTTAAAATAGAAAATTTCTTAGTGAAAGAATACTGACACTTAATGCAGGAAAAATGCCAATTACGCCTTTAGAGTGGGATTTTATTCTTGGCTTATTTTGGGCAACATCATCATGAATATCATTCATAGATAACTCATCACAAGACTATAATACAACTCAATATTAAAATAAAGGCATGCAAGATTCGCAATACTGGTCACAATGAACCCAGCGAACCTTTCGATTCCCTTGCATGCCCAATATGATGTTTTCGACTATAAATTGACTGCACGTTACTATAAACAACTGTTAATACAGTTACCCTCATTGTGGTATCCAAGTTGCGAATCTCGGGCCTGTTTACAGCCTCCTAAGAATATATATTCATATACGCTACTTAGTCAAATTTTTGTGCTCACCAAAAAGAATATGTATTTGACACAATATTTACAGACACTTTTATCACTGATTTTATTCTAGGTTCGTCGCCGCAGATACACTCGCGGCGAACGATAACCCTGTGTACTGGATGCTATTCATGATAAGCTCGAGGATTGCTGCACGATTTTTGACCGCCGTTAATCCGTTCGGTTTTCACATTAAACAGATGAAATCCCGTTTTATGATTTTTACAAAGCTTTCCCCAATACCATTACTGTGTGGGTTTCGTACCGCCGCATGTCTAGGGAATAAATCAACTTCTTAAGCATATCGATTGCGTTGAGTATACGAGCAAAGGCATCATCGTCATCTTGAGAACATCGACCTCGCTTATATTTCCAATTCATTTTGATAGAACCCGCTCATGCTCCGAGTGTTCTACTCACCAGATGCATTTGACCCCTATATTTCCTAACTCATATCCCTCCTTAGATGATAAGAGCGTGAGCGTTAGCCACTTTTTTGCGACCAGACTCGACTTCTTCTTTAAAACCATGTTTTTGCCAAGCAAACTCTGTAGCTCTTTTATGAGTTTTCTTGCTGAAGCTAGCCTAGAGGCAGGAGCAACTTGTTCACCTGAGATTATCGTAATCAGACTTCCTTCTTGATACTGCTACGACCAAAGGACAAGCTGGCTTGTAACAATATCTCGAACATATTCTTTCTAAGAATTAGTGTAAAAATGAGTGTTAAAATTATCACTCATTTAAGTGCTAGCAACTGTCTGGAGATTTAATAGGGGATTGTCTACTGAGAGCTTGGACATAAAACATACTGTTCGTAAGCGACAAGCAGCGGTATACCTGCTGAATATTTGCCCAGCTTTTCTTCAGCTTCACCACAACTTTTTTCACTTATTCATTTCTATAGCAAAAAAGCCCTAAATTTTTTTAACCTGTCATTGTTGCTCTGAAGCTGACTTACTTTCTGTTCAAGCTCCCCTATTCACTATTGTTTAGGTGTAATAGCACTTTTCCTTCCGAACGTCTTCGCAATACTAACTAACCAGCGCGACAATCTTGAATCATTGCTTTAGTAGCTTGTATCATCAAGTGCTTGTGCAGGATAATCAGATAGACACATGCCTATTTAAACTCATGGGTAAACGCTTTTCTGTGAATTATCACTTCGTTGATACTGCTTCCTCTAACAAAGTGTTCGGGATCATTAGACCATTACAAATTGGCGTATAATTTAATAGGATAACGCTATCTATATTTCAATCCATATTTGACTCAAGAAGATATTATAATTATAAATGAGAGGTATTTTAGTCGTTATGCGGGAAAGTTATAACGATATTACAAATATACTGCGTGTTTTTGATATAAGAATCAATCTAAATAGTTAATTTTAAATTAATTCTGATTAGGATGGTATAGATGAGAGTTAATTCAGTGATTTTTAATTCACCACAAGAAAACAACACAACTGCACTAAATAACACATCTAATGATATTGGCATTAGTGATAAGAGTGAGAAAACTTATGAGCCATTTATTAATCGAATTACAAAGATTAAGAACACCTCAACTGAAGATGTGGTGGCTATTGGTGGCTTCATTCAAGAGGAAATAAGGAAAACACTTAATCCCACAACAAGTCAACATCCAGTAACAACCAGTGGAAATTGGAAAACAGCCATTTTGTATCGAATTGGATTATTAATGTCTGGTCATGCATCGCCTTCTACACCTTTAATTAATGGTAATAATAACGTTAATCTAAACGACATTGAATCAGTTGCCTCTAAAGAACCTATTATATCTAATCTGGCACCACTAGAGCATGTTTATAATACACCCAGTTTAACAATACCTCACGAATTAGAAGTGAAAAGTAAAGTAATCAAGAAAAGGAGCCTTGAAGATGGTAGCAAGGAACAAAAAGCACATCACTTAAATACTAATGGGAAATACTCCTTAACACCAAATAATATATTAGATAAAATTCACAATGGCTCTAAGAAAAAACATGAAATTCGTCCAGAGCTTATTAGCTTATTAAAGCAAAGTATAAATGGTTATTTGAATTTAAAAGATAAAAACAGTAGGGAAGGTATTGAGATGTTAAAGCAACAAGCGAATACCTTGTCTAATATTTACTATTCTTTAAATAAACATGGTAACACTAGAAATAATGAGGTCGAGAAAAATAATATTATTAAACTGATAGCTGAAGTTCAAAATGAATATAAGTCACATAAAGTTGAAATAGAAAAAAATATTAACATTGCTTGGATTGCAGGAGTACCACCAGAAAGTATCACAAGATATGCCAAAGCGTATAAAAACGCATATCCTGATTTTATTTACAACTTTTGGACTGATTCTCATGCTATGTTGGCAAGCGCTTTTAATAAGGAACTTAGAATTATTGCTTTTGAAAATGCAAAGAATGAGCTACTTAGTTTATTAAGTTATGAAGAGATTCACCGTTTAAAAAACGGACAAGATTTTTCTGAAAGTTTTAATATAAAATTAACCGATCTTTTTGAGCGTTGTTTGTTCAAGTCTGTATTACAAGTTCAGGATTCGGTGATGAACTATGCTTATATCAAAGGGTTATTAACATTTAATGACAATCATCGCATTGAATTCTTGAAAGAAATCTTAAATTATGATGCAGAAAAAATAAAGGAATTTCAACAAATAGTTGAAGAAAACAACAGAAAATTACGTGAGTTAGAGAAAAAACTTATCGATATCTTTGGTAAAGAAAATGTAAACATAAAAGATGTTAATGAATTACCTGAAATGCAGATAGCGCATAAAAAACAAAATTATCAACAAGAGCTAATTCTTCGAGGAAATTATGCCGCAGCAACCGACATGCTACGCGCCTATATATTAAAAAATCACGGTGGAATTTATGCTGACCATGATGTTATGCCGAATTATACCCCCGAAGTTTATAAAATAGTGCAAGATAATTGTAATAATTACGATTTCCTTGAAAAAGAAGACCATCGTCGTGCTCTAAGTGACGAAATATTATCATTAGTAAGCAATGAACCTAGTGCGGGATTAAAACATAAACTACCTCGAGAAGACATCACAAAATTGGATAATATAATTAGTAAACTAAAAATACAAGTTAAAGAGAGTAAAATATTTTCCCCCATTGATACCAAAGTAATACGAGATTCAATGATGATGCATAAGAGTCATCAACTTAGTAGAAAAGGTTGGAAAATAAGAGGCAATAATAATTTCCTTGCCACCCATAAAGAGAGTAAAGTCATGGATTTTGTTATTGCGGGACAAGAAAATACATACCGAGAAATTCTAGGTATAAGGGAACAGTTAAGGACAGAAGGGATAGGGGAACAGCGTGCATTCTATAATCCGAATAATGATAGCCTTGAACCATTACGAGGGAGTGAAAAGGTTGAATCTAAGTTATTTGTTTCTGATTTAGAAAGTAATGAAAAAAAATCCAGAAAAAAAGAAATATTAAAAAGTTTGGATAAGGACCTAAAAGAATATGGGCAATTACTTACAGTAGAAAATCAAGGTGTAAAAAAGAAAGATATTAGGGCAACTCAAAATTTTCTTAAAGGATATAAAGAGGGTAATGCCATAAATAATATTTTTGGATTCAAGGAAGAGATGAATATCCACGATATTGTTTCATTGATGAAAAAAAATTACAAAAATTTATCTGAAGAACAAAAAGGAGCATTAGCTTATGAAGTTGAAAAGCGTGCTTTGGCGGTAACTTTTCAACCTAGAGTAGAGGAATACCATCAACTTTTTGATAAAGTAAAGTCCAATGGTGAAATTGACCCATTAGCCAAGGAAAAACTAATCCCCCAACTCTTTTTATTAAACTTGGTTGGAGATGGATTTGGGGGGCGATGTGACCCTTTATCGGTACTTCTGCTGTCAGCAAAATATCAAGAGAGTTTAACTAATGAAAATCTATCAGGCAAATTCATTGAAAATTTATATTCTGCTGCAGCGGTATTAAGTGAGTCATCACGTTATACAAAGACTGAAATTATGAAAGCCAAAGAACTGTTAAATACTTTGGTGAGATTACATTCCAAAAATCCAATGCTATCTACTGATCAACAAGTATGGAAAGAGAAAAAAGAAAAACAAACTTTACATAGCACCATTGAATTATTGAAGAAAGAAAGTATAGAGCCAATATTGTTAAAGTTAGAAGCACCAGGACATGCTATGGCTGCTTGGGCTGTAGGCAAAGGCGAAAATAGAATATATGGCTTCTATGATCCTAATGGTGGTTTTGTTGAGTTTTCAGATATAGAGAAATTCAGTCATTATTTTTATGGAATATTTGAAAATAATGGTCTAGATAAAGGAAAAAAATATCACTTAAGTAAGGATACTGAAGGAGAAAAATTTATATTCGAGCGTGTTGTTATTTTGAATGGAGAAAAATTAGCACATTATAAAACAGGTATTAATGAAAAACCATTACTCGATATTTTAAAAATTAATGTGTTCGAGCCCGAGATAAGAATAAAGCAGAAAAAAGAAAAGTTTTCTCCTAAGAAATACTATCAAGGCTCTTTATTTTCTCATTATCGTATGGATGGTATTATACCCCAAAAATACAGCACACTATCTATTACTGGACCGGATGCCATGATGAACTCCATGAAAAAATATTATGAGTCATTGGGAGAGCTTGGACAGTGTCGTTTAGAACAACATAATAATAAATTTAAAGGATTGGGCGATGATTCATTTATGGGGAATCTTAAAGAGGTAGTAGGAGCTTCAGGTCAACACTATGATTGGATTAATCAAAAAACAGTAGGTATAAATGACATTACACCGGATGATGAAAGTACATGGGTTGGTAAGAAATTAGATATAAAAGAAGTATTAACATCAATTGAGTCAAATAAACAAAGTAGTATATTATTTGACATTACACCAACCAAATTAAATTTGGAAAAGCTACAGACAGGATGGCCATCTGAGTTAGTGCAAAAATTAAAATTAGAATGGCCAAATTTTGAAGATGATTACAATAAGCTCATTGATAGAAACATTTTAGACTTAAATATGTTATCTGATATTGATCAAAAAATACATAAACACTTACTAACATGTGAAGATAGCCTTGTAAAATGGGCAGGTCTTTCTTTATCTGATCAATTAACGAATGCTCTACATAGAAAAAAAACACCTATCAATAATCAAGTTCATTATTTATTATCTGATCTTAGTCAAGACATTCATGGATATAAAAAATCAATTCGTTCTATTCTTGCAAGTAATATTAGTACAAAAATTTCAATTTGGAGAGATGATTTCATTAATAAGTTATTAGTGGCTAAGGAATTTACAATATTAAAAGCAAGAGAAAATGAAATAATCAATTTATTTAAAGAGTATAATGGAGTTTTAGGTTATGAGTTGGAGCTATATTACGGATTAAAAAGAAAGTCACAATTAGGAACTATTTCAGTTACAGAAAAAGAAAAGCTATCTACTGTTTTACAAAAGATTGCACAAGATAAAAATTTAGAAAAAAAATTAATTGAAATTGAAAGAAAAATAAAATCCTTACCTATTCAGGATAATTTTAAGATTAATGGGAAAACAATTAATTTTTTAAAGATTAAAGATATAAATGATCTAAAGTATAATATTGGTTATAAAGGGGATATAATAACATTATGGAATAAATATATTACGAATGAACAGCAAATAATCAACTCATTATTGCAAGAGGCGGATAATAAGTGGGGTAAAGGAAAAATAGAAATTAGAAATATTTCTACTGATTTAAAAGATAATCATTTAATCCAAAAGATGATAAATGATAGATATGGTTTTGATGACCTCAATGACATAGTTAAACACGGAATTCTTCGCCAAGAATCGGGGGTGATGATGAGGCATCCGGCTTTAGCTGCACCATCAACTGAACTGATAAAAATCATATCAGATTATACCGGGGGTAATGATACGGATACAAAAATTATTCTGAAAAAACTTTACAACCATTTTTTTGGTAAAGATATCGTTCATTTTGGTCCAAGCAATTATGAACAATCATTAAGATTGACTTTTGAATCTATTTTAGATGTATTGGATAAAAATAATTTTAGTAAATATTTCCTATCTGTCATGAATCAAGATGTCTCTGCTTTAGGAGTAAGATATTCCAGTGTTGAAGGGAAATTAACATCTGACATTATGATGTCCGGTATGAAAGATATATTATCTAATAATAATATTGTATTGGATAGAATGGGGAATTTTTTAGAGGTGCTTTATGACGTTAAAAAGAGTAAAGATATAACGTTAGAGTTAATAAAATCTAAATTCAATCAGAATACTCTAGGCTTTATGTTACAGAATGATGCTCATATTCTTGAATATCTAAAAGGAACATCTACTCATCATGAATCGTCACTCTCAGACATTAGTAGAGGCTTAACAGGTAAAAACAGCTTTTTAGAATGTGCTCTACACATAACACAGGATAAATTTCCCAGTATTACAAATAACCTTTTAAAAGAAATAAACTCAAAACAACCCTCAGTATATTCAATAGCAGATTCAACCTTGATTGAGCAAAGTACGTTGAAAGGATTGGGATATGGGAGTAACGACAACTATCTCACCAATCCTATTGCGGGACCTAAGTTACATGATATATCTATTCAAGCAAAATATAACGCATTAAAGTGGGGGGACTTTTATGGCAGAAATGCCCTCTTATGGCAAGATGCAGCAACAAAATTTGAAGGGAAGAATGTTCAATTTAATCCTCAAATACTGCTTACGCCCCAAGAAGGTCGCTGTATGGGGTTAGCTGAGTTGTATCTTCTTGTTAAGAATGAAAATCATTATAATATTTTACAAGAAAATCTAGAGTTAGCCAGTGCGTTATACCAAGAGAGTCTGCTCGAACAATCTCAGCTTTCCCTAGCCGATAAACACTTGTTAACATCGATGCTAAATCAAATAGAGCATGCGCAACAACATGGTAATAATAAACTATTACAGTCAACAAATATAGAAAAGATTAGACTATCTGATTTTGAAGTTAATACTGTTGCTGAATATTTATCAGCTAATCATATCAAAAAATTACTAATCACAATGAATTTTCATAGCATAGTGATTTCGATCTTTGAGGATAAATGTCGAGTAACAGATCCTAATTTTGGTTCTGCAGATTTTACTAATTTAGAACAGGCATTAAATTTTGTTGAGAGCTCTATTCATATTTCGCCTGAAGTTCGAGAGCTGTACTCAGGAAAAGCAATAGGAGATAATATCGATATTCTCTTTGTGAGAAATAATCATTGGGAAAGTATTGTTATCCCCGACGTACTGAATTTAAGCACTCATCATTATCAATCTACAGTTGAAAAAATAAAGAGTTTAAATTTTATAATAAAAATTGATAATAATCAATTTAATTTATTTGATTTATACAAATATGGCATCTATTGGAATGGAGCTAGAATTGATGAAAATATTAATAAAACAGTATTTAATTCTAATGAACTAGACAAACTAAATATTAACGAAAAAATATTAAAGAAATATATTGATGAGCATCATTTGACAGAAAAAGAACATGATGCAATAAAGTTATTGGTCGAAACATTAAAATCTTCTGATGGAGAAAAAAAACTCAATCTTGATGACGTATTTTTTAGTGATAATAAAGATAAGCATTTTTCACATAGAGTACAGCGCCAAAGTGAGCGTGTAGGGCAAATGCTTTCGAATATATATTCGAGAATAAGAAATGCCATTTCATCAACAGGAATTAGTCAATTTAAAATTAAAAATACAATCTTATCTGATAGCTCAGAGACTATTAAATTAGCACTAGAAGAGTTAGATACTCGCAAAGTTGTAAATGTTGACATTAATATTTCAGATTTAAAAATGACTTTACGAGAAGGGTTAGATGCTCTATCTGAAGGTGTCGATAATATGAACCTTGATGGAGTTATGGCTATTCTAGGCATCATTCAATATGTGCGCTTAACACATAATGGTGATTACGTTTCTACAGTAGATCACGCTAATTTAGGATCAGATATTAAGACGGTAACCGAAAAAATTGTTGGTACAACACTAATGTTTATGGGAAATAAAAAATTTGGGACTAGTATTAGTGATATATCTTTGGAAGGAATAGTGTCACAACAAATCAGTCAATTAGCAACAAAAATTGGTGGTTCAACGGGAAAAGTATTGTCTCATGTTGCTAAGCTCATCAGATTCCCTGTTTTAGATACCGCATTAAATTTGTGGTCTCTTGGCGAATCCGTTCAATCTTATTTAGATGCTAAAGAGGGAAGCCTTGAAAAAACGTTGGCTGAGATTGATATTTCCTTTGCATCTACTTATTCTGCATTAACCTTATCAAGTATTGCTTTTCCCCCTATTGGATTAGCTGCTTTTCCGTTGATGTTTCTACAGCAAGAAATCAGAAATTTTCAAATGCATTTATATCACGAGAATTCAAGAAGAGCTTCATGGTTAAATATAGAGACGTTTTTTAATCAAGCAGCAGAAAGCATCCTAAATATAGATAAATACAATGGAGTGATAGATTTATCATCATGCCAGATAGTGGGAAATTTGAAACTAGACTTGACATCTAATCCACCAATACTCACTGGTATCCCTTCATATAATGATGGTAAAAATATTGGTAATAACCCTAATTTATCAGATGAAGAAGTAAGAAAAATCAGTCAATATGCCATTTCATGTGTCAATAAAGATGAGGTATATATCCCTAACATTTTTGGCAACTCTGGAGGAACACATTGTCGTGATCGGTCTTCCGAATCGAATTTAGTAAAAGGTTTTGCTAATCGAAATTGGCCTTCAAAAATGCCATCAATACCAGCTGGAGACTATAATACAGCCATTCTTGGTTATACGGCTACGTTTACAGCAAATACAGAAGTAATTAGAATGGCTTGGGATGATTATCAAGAGGTAAGTAGAGAAAATTATCAAGCTATAGAAAAAAGTCATAAACACACCAAAGTTATTGCAGGAGAAAAAAATTTTCGAGTCATAGTTCCTGCACTAGAACGCTCAATGTTTTCCCCGCAAAATTTAGGCGAATTACTTCAATTCGCTGATTATTCATTTGATATAAATGGTGGGATTGGAGGGATTACCGTATATGCTAATGGGGTAGGTCATTTCACTATTCGGGGAGAAAATGGAGCTAAAAATACAATTTCATTTGGTGAATTACCAGAGTATCTTAATGTTCACTTGGATCTTAGCAAGACAGGTAAACAGGATGTTGTGACTTATAATGTAGCCTCGTATCCCTATAAACAAAAAACGTTGATGACCTTAATTCAGGACAATATTAATACTGTTGTTGGTTCCCATCATAGAAAAAATACTTTTATCGGGAATAATCAAGGCAACCATTTTATTATTGGTCATTCTGGAGCTAACGTTTATCTTGGTGGGGGGAGTAATGTTATCACTATTCCTAGTCTGTCGGGAAAGTCATTTATAGCAAATATTTATTTAACTGATGATGCTCAAATGCAATATTTACAATTTGGGTTTGGTATTAACAAAATATTTATTGCTAACCGTTATCATTCTGAAATATTGTTTTATTTTGATGATAATACTCGTTATGATGAAAAGATACTTATGATCCATGCTCCCAACAAAAGATTTATTGGGGGGTTTTTAGATAGTCTTATGATTTCCACTGCGGATGGTTTAGAGCTTGGAATCAATAAATCTGGATTGCTATTTGCAAAAAAAATAAATGTGATTGAGTTTTCAAAATACCATAAATATAATCATATATTAACTCCTAAAGAAGTATTGCAAAATGAAAAATTTAGGGTATTAAAGGGGCTTATTTATGAATTTGACTATGGTGACCACAAAGCCATCTACGAAGAAAACTCCTTGATTTATAAGGGGTTGTCTTCAGGATGTAAAATACAATTAAGTAATGAGTTTTCATCTGTATTATATGGTTCAAAAGGTGGTGAATATATTTTTCCTGGTGATAATGGGAACAATTATACTATTTACCTTCATAATGATAATGAAAATCCAGAGACTATTAATTTGTCTGGCGTAAGTAATAAGATTAAAGTTACTGCTTATTGTAAACATAGCAAGTGTATTTTAAAGTTTTTCTTTAATGATACATATTCTACATTAATAATAAAGTCAAACTCTATCGACAATCAAAGCTTGCAAAAGTATAACGTTAACATTATTTTTAATAAAAATAAAGAAATGCAATTATCCGATATTTTTAAATTATGTAGCCACATGGAAAATGAAGTAGTCATCTATAATAACTAGCAATATAACCTTCCTTTAGATTGGAATGATTTGAACTCGCGATAGTATATTATTGTTAACTGTAAAGCCTTAATTATTTTTATTAAGGCTTTTTATAAGTTTATAAATAATGGGGGATTTCTCATGTTCTTGTTACGCTGAAAGCTTCTTTGAGCGATGATGCCAATATTCATAGCTACTACAGCTCCCCCCAAAACACA
>NZ_JAMPNS010000035.1:0-10657 GCF_028479465.1 Providencia sp. PROV208
GCATTAGGTCATTCTTATGTTATTGATATCCCATCAGGTAAAAATGATTCAAGACAATGCTTTTTATATCAAACAGACCTTGGTGAAGGGGTTACTCGACAAGTTAAAGCCGCTGAATGGATGCAAGCAGAACGCCCTAATCCATTATTTCTTCATGATTTTTTATCATACGTTCAAACAATGAATAACAACATTGTCAATCAAACTCTTATAGCAAAAATATTCGACATCGACCAATCACCTAACCTATTGAGATTTGAGAGATTAAGCTTATCAACGTTTAAGGAGTCGACTTTTTTACTTAAAGAGTACACGGAAAGTCTTGTTCTAGAGAATATTGAGCAAATTTTCTTAAAAAAAACGATCTAAAACATCTATCATAAAAAATAATTTTGGTAACTTGGTAGCCCCTATGAAATGAAAAATTATAATCAAAGCCCCCCTTCTAATTTTTATTATATTAATCAAAAATAAATTTTTACTTGCCTATTCACATAATAGGCTCCATTGCATAATTAATATAAATTAAAAATGATAACCAACCCCAAAGTCAAAAACGTTACCCAAAATCATTTCAGCATATTTTATACCACTCTCCCCATATGTTAAGTGGGTAGATATACATTCAAAAGGAACAAAATCTTTATATTTTTCCAAAAAAAAACTAGAAAAATCAGCTTTTGTGTCAAAATAAAAACGAGGGCAATCATTAAGATAGTAATAGGATTCATCTAAAACAGGATGATATTCCCTATCTAACCTTCCTTTATAGATATAATTAAAATCATTTAAAGAATAACGCTCATATTCATTAATATCCCCCCATGAACTAATAAAACCAATAGATGGATGCCGATTATAACAACAATCATCCCCATTGATATCTTTTACATCACCAATATAAACATCATAATTACTTGCAAGAACATTAAAACTAATTACCACAAACCAAATAATGAATTTTCTTAGCATAAACAGGAATCTCCATTGTAATTAGATAATATAGATAAATATACAAGATATGATATTTAATATAAGTCATGCCTTATTATCAAAAAGACACAAATAAAATTATATAAATAAAAAAAAGCCCCTAAAATGGGTATAGGGGCAGAGGTTTGTGATACAACATGTATTGAAAATAGAATCACCGTAGATATGAATAATTATATTATAATTAGAAACGTAATTCCACAAAATTTATTTTTTATTTTATCTAGAGGATATTCAAATACACATCAAAAAAAACATAAAAATTTTACAATAGAAAAAACTTAGATAAAAATAAAATCAATCTAATTCATTCACATATTTATAAATGACTACCACTCTTCAAATTCCTTAATTTCTCCTCCAGATAAAACAATATCCTGCATCCATTTCGTCATTTGAGATTCAGCATTAGTCACGCCGAGTAATACCGCCATAATACCTTCCCCCATCATTGAATTATGATCTACAGACTCAAGAGCGCTTTGTAATGCTTTTTTTTGTTTTTCAAATGTTTCAAACACTTTTTTACCATTTGCAGGATCTTCCATACCATAAAGTAACCTGCTAATATGATCAGAATACTCTCTAACACTATTCAAATCAGATAAATTTAATATAGAATTAACAAAATCCTGTTCAAAACTATTAGCCTTATTAGTTTTTAATGATGACAATGCCAAGATACGCTCATCTAAAGAAACCACATCATTTTTATAACCGGAAGAAAGGGTATACTTATCATTATAAATATCCAGTGATATCTTCATAATACATCACCACCATGACTTAACTCATCAGCAAACTTCTGACGAAGAAAACTATCCATAATCTCATCAGAAAGCACTTTACATTTTTTCGATAATTCAGATAAATACTTTTTCTGTAGTGTCATACATCCAGAATCAATAATTTTATCCGGAGAGAATTCTGCAATATAACTCCCACAATGAAAAATAAAACGATTGTGATTATGGTAGTTTATATTGACATTCCCTTCCCACCGTTTCTCAATAAACTCAGTCAATTTTACATCTGAATATTTCGTTGTTTTAGGTAAAGTAATTAGCAGACTGTGTTCCGTTGAATGTATGTTTGCTAACCACTCATCTAAAACTACAAATAATGTCTCAGGATTATTCACTATTTCAAATAGCATATCTCTAACATATGAATCTACTTGTTTTTGTAAATTTAAAACAATATCACTTTGGTGAGTAAAAAATGATATTGTTTGATTCAATGCATAGAGCATTCCTTGTTTATAACCATCAAAATAAGCTTGCTCTTGCAAAAGTTCAGCTTCCGACTGAGCATCCTTTAAAATTTTTTTCGCGCGTTCTTGAGCATCTTTTTCTAATTTATCAATATAGTAACTACTTTTTACTATTTTATTTTTAATCAATACTCCATTAATTAGAGATTGATGGGACTGAGTTTGGATACGTTTTAGCATATTGTAAGGCCAGTATTAAAATTAAAGGTTTTACCTCTTTAGTTTCAAATACTACAGGATAGTCTATAAACGGAAATAAAAGCTGCATACGTTGAAAAATTGACTTGGGTAATTCATGGGCCCAATAAACTAAAAAAGAATATCCCAAATTCATGATGTAATTATTACATAATGCATCTCTACCTTTAATAATTGGATTTGCTGTAATATTATGATTTGGGATATCGATCAACATGAAACGGCGTACCCAGCTAGGTAGCTGAAGATAAGCACCATTCCATGTCAATTCTTTTCTCAATGCGTGACAACCTATCAAATATGCAACTTGAGGTAATTGATTCCATTGACGTATCAGTTTCTGCATTAAGGACGATAATTTTATATTTGAATCATCGTATTCTAAATTTAATGAGTACAATAATAGTTCATTAACAGCAGATATTTCCTTACTAGAATAATCTTCCACACTAAGAAGATGTTGAATTCGTTGAGGATGAATATACGATAATGGGTTAAACAATATCCTCTGTAAAATGACCGATATTGGTTCTTTATTCATCACCTTGATTTTTCTTATCTTTAGCTTTAATGAATGAAAAATCATTCTTTCTTTTCAGGAAAAGAATACTTCCAAAAATTAAAGTGATTACACAGACCAAAAGGATTATCCATACAAAGTTAAATCCTTGAGGCTTAATAATTGGTACTGGTGCTTGCAATTGAGCCTCGCTTCGTTCTGATAAAACAACAGAAATATTGTCATATTCAACATCAGCAAAACTATTTTTTAAGAATCGTTTTATATCTCCGACTTGCAAGCCTAACGGAGTATTTCGCTCATAAATAGCCAAAGCAGACAAATGAACGGGTTTGCTACCTTTTCCAGATTCATTTGAATCTATGTCATAACTAATATGAACCCTAGCAGAAACTATTCCCTCTAGCGTTTGCAATGATTGTTCTAACCGCTGCTCAATTGCAGAATATAGTCGGGCTTTCTCTGCTATAGGCGAAGATACCAACGAATCACTTGGAAACATTTGAGCAATTTCCATTCTAGGGCGCGGAGGTAATTCATACACCTTAACCCAATAAACAGCCGCTGTAAAATCAGGTTCAGCAACAGAAATACTATATCCGCTTTTACCATTATCAACTTTATCTGCCTGGATATTATGCATTTGTAATACAGCAATAACTTCATTTGCTTGGTATTGATCTAATCCTTTAAATAAATTCTTTTCCTTACATCCATTCAAAAGCAATACCATTAAAATGGCACATAAACAACGAAATATCATGAGCGTAATAGCGTTTCAACTGCCCCAACACATTTACGAGTTAGTGTACTCAGCAGAGAAACCTCCAAATTGTAATTAGATGTACGAACCTGTAGATCAAATAATTCTTCAGGATTTGTTACCGCATTAGGGTGTTCAATTTTATTTAAAATAGAATTTTTTTCTCCTCCCATTTCTACCGCCGTACTAGAAAAACTACGTAACAATCTATCTTCTAAAGATATAACACCTGGTTCTAAACTCTCAATACCATTCACACTACTTGATAGCTCATTAATAGCAGAAATATTAGATATAACAATCGACATAACGCCCTCTTAATCCTATCGATTACTAACGGAAGTTCTGAATAATTGCAGCATCTATATCTTTAAATACCTTAACGGTATTTGATTGCGCATTGCGGTATAAATTATATTCAGATAATTTACTTTGATATTGTGCTAATAATTCAGGATCTGATGGTCTAGTAGCTAGATTCTTTAATGCCTCATCAATTTGCTTTTGTAAATCCTTTACTCCCTGATCAAAGGTAAGAGAAACATCATCTAAATATCCTGACCAAATATTATTTAATAGCATAATATATTCCTTCTTGTAACTATAACGGACTTGGATAATACCAATGGCTTGAATTTTTCTTTATATACCCATCACTTCCATATAGGAAAGAACGTCCTTTTAACCAGTCATCTTTTAATTCAATAGCAAATTGAACATAATTACTTCCCCATTTTTGGGTATATTCATTAACAAATTGTCGAGTACGTAGAATCTCTCCATCATCTAAAGAACCTCTAATTAAAAAGGTGTAATTATGTGTTCCCTTATTGATTGTATAAGGTAGTGCTTGTAATTTTAAACCATTCTCAGCTTGGCTGATTGCCACATTATCGTCTATAGAAACGATATCAATAGATTCAGCATAAGGAAAAACCTTCATTAACTCACCGACCAATTTTTTTCTTTGTTCTTGATCCAACGAGGTACGCTGACGGCTAATCCAAAACTGAGGATTCTTTGGATTATTTAAATGTAATCGATAAAATGGCATAGAAGGATAATTATTGGAAAGCCACTCAGTCAATCGTTTATTCTCATTTTCGTTATCAACGACTAGCGCCTCTTTTTCATATCCACCTCGAGCTATGACTTGACGAGCCCAAAGGTGACTACGTTCATCTTTAGCCACAATATAAAAAATGTTATCTCGACCTAATAAAACTTGAAATTGTTGTTTTTCAACACCTAGCAATGAACTAAGCTCTGCAACTTGTCTTTGCGGTGCATTCCACATCCAAAAGGTAGCCATAAAAAGACCTACCGCAATCACCAAACAAACGGTAAATTTATATAATAATGAAAAACGATTCTTTTTAGGTACATTCTTTAACTTATTCTTAGGATCTCTTTCACTCGATAAGACTTCAGTGCTCCATTCTTCATTTTCAGCCCGAATAGCAATGCTCAATTCACCTATATTCATAGGCGTATTGAAATAAATAGTACGATCTATAGAAGAGCCAGACTCATTCAACTCAGATAATAAAATTGTCTCCTCATCCACAGCGGCTTCTTGATTAACTCTTATCTCAAAGTTAATACCTCCCTCAGCTAAAGGAATATAAATAGTATCAAGAGGTAATGCTGGAGCCACCTCAAAATTAACTAGTTCCTCCTCATTTTTAACGATAAAAAGCGTCTTTCCTTGAGGTAAAGGAAACTCACACCCCCTTAAAGGACTGTTTAGCAGCCGAATAACAAAACTCGTTATACTCTGATTGTTATCTTTATCTTCAATTATCATTTGAGTATCAAAACATCAGTAGGCAAATTTTTTCATACTTTACAATCACGCGCATAAAGAATCATGATGAAATAATAATGAAACAATAATATTCCCATCAACAGACAGATACACATTAAAAAATCCCATTTACTCCATAATGCAAAAAATAATAAAACATAATAAATACAACAACTAAACTATTAGTAACAAAATATTACTAAAAACAAACTTATTTTTAAATTAAAGAACTCTCCCCCTATAAATAAAAAAAGCCTATCAATTAATGATAGGCTAAAAATAATAATCATAACGACAGGCATACAAACAAAAAATTCACACAAACTAAGCAATACACTAACAAAATATTGAGTTTACCACCTCCTCTTTCAAACCGGTTTTATCTTATAGGGTACCAGATCTCAACTTCTCAAAATTAGAAACCATATTCTTTACCCATTGGACTATCTGGTGCTATTGGACCGCGATTATTTTTTCCTGCTTCATGTCGTGCAATTTCAGCCATCAATTGCTGAGCAATCGGCGGTAAATTGCTATTCTGTTCCACTGAACCATTATTTGATTTTCTCTCTTCATGTTTTGCGATTTCAGCCATCAATTGCTTAGCAATAGGTGGTAATTCACCACAGTATTCATTTTTATTTTGTGTTGTATTTACATTTTCGCCATCCATATTTCCAGATGGGATAACATTACGAGACGCATCGCTTGGTGTTAAGTTAGCTCCTTTCGACATACTAGCATTATAATAAGCCGCAGCACCCCTCTGTGCCATCGGTGGTATATTTAAAGAAGCAGGATTTACTCCCTCCCCTCTCACACCAGACAGATGCTCTACAATACCCGCTGAGCCATTACCTACACCCGAAGCCCCCCTAGCAAGTTGTGCTGCCGGTGATGTTGCAGATGAATTACCAACACGTCCAAGAACATTAGATAACTGAAGCGAATTGACGGCTGGAGCTTTCACCCCAACACCAATACCCTGAGAAAAAGCTTTATAAAGCAATGAACCAATACCATGTACATTCATAAATATTTACCCTATTAAGACTATTCTAATGGAATATTATTTTCAAATAATATCAGTATCAGTTCTTGCAAAAAATAATCACTCCACATCTAATTCATCAATCAATTTTTCTTCTTTAATTTTTTTATAATGAGACCATACTTTCTCTGCATAATGCATTCTAGCAACTTTTCTTTTTTCAGAGATCCCTGCATTATAAGCCCCAACAGCTTCCCATGAATAACCGTATATTTTCATCATATCAGATAAAATAGATGCACCAACAACCACAGATAAACAAGGATCCTCTACTAATTGCTTCTCGTTTACGCCTAATTCTTTTAACCTTGGTAAATGACTACTATTTATCTGCATCACCCCCAGATCTTTACTTCCATTCTTATTCTTTCCAATAACATATGGTTTAAGCCCCGACTCTTGTTGAGCTATGGCATACAACAATTCAGGCTCAATACCATAAATTGAAGCTGCATGCTGCCAGCAATTCGCATACACCCCCAAAGGAAAAAATAATAAAATTATTAACTTTATCATTCACGCTCTCTTTCCAGGCAAGATTTTATCAAGTTCAATTATGCGGGGATCTTTTCCCCATAAATTCAACCAAATATCATTTTTTTCTTTTAGTTCACTTAATACTTCTAACGCCTTACATTCTCCCATAGAAATATAAATCAAAGGCAATAGAATAGCGCTTGGTATATTATCAATATTTTCCTTCACAAAAGAATTTATATTTTCAATTTCATCATCTTTATTCATACAATATTTAGCATAAAGAATATTCACTTCAACAAAACCACAGTTTTCTCCATGACTTAATCTTTCTTCAATAATTAATCTAGCCTTATCAAAATATCCTTTTAATGCAAGAAAAAGTGCTAGCATACTATTCAAAACGGGATTGTTCTTTAAGTTTTGAGACAACACAAACTCACAATAAGCAATTGATTCATCAAGGCTTTTCGTGCAATATACAATCCATAATTTTAGAATACTTGCAGGAGTACGAGTCGGTGTAATTTCTAAACACCGATCGAAATATTTATTCGCTAAAAGTAACTCCCCTTTTAAAAATAAATGCCATCCATAATAATAATTTATATCAGAACCATTCCCACCAATTAATAATGCCTGGTTCAACAACATTTCACCAACAATAAAATCAGACTTGATAGTTTTAATTAGTCCAAGTAATCCTAATGTTCTTGGACTATCATTATTAAACTTAGTTACTTCCTCAACAATTTTATAAGCAGAATCAATCGCATGCTGCTTATCAAAAAAGCCAAATTGGGCTAAACATAGATAAGTCTCAGCCAAAGAGTAATAAGAAAGTATATTTTCTGGATAACGATTAATACACTTTTGAAAAAGAATAGCTGCCTGCTGTAAACTATCAGAGGTATGTTTATAAAGCATATGTATACCATTTAAATAGATAGTTGCAGAATCTAATGAATCCAATGAATTCAGTTCAGATGGACAGGTTTGTAATTCAGGAATATTCTGTAATATTATATTGGAAATCCAGTATTGTAATAAATTAATAGATTGGTCATTCACAAAATTAAAACTATCATGATACAACAAACAATGTCCTTCAGTACTAATAAGTTCAATTGTAACTTTATATGCATTTTCTAAAGGTATAATTTTACCTGCCAAATAATAGTCTGGTTTTAATTTACTAGTCAGTTCCAGTAAGCTATTAACATCAACACAATGCTGAGTCACGGCTGAAGGTAATACAGTTAATCCCAATTTTGAATATTTAAATACACCCTTTATTAAATCATTATGTATCTCTGAAATATCTAATTCTGTATTAGTTTGAAATGGGAAAATCGCTATTGATAAATTTACTTTTTTATTATCTTTTTTAGAAATGGAAAAAACAGGCTGGTTAAAACGATATCCTTTTCCATAGATCGTTTCAATATATCGACTATCTTTCCCTGTCGATAAAATTCGTCTAAGGGAGTAAACACAACGAGTTAAAGATTCCTCTGTTACATCTATATCCCCCCAAACAAGATCTAACAACACATCTTTACTAACAATTTTACCTGCAGATTCTAATAATAGAGATAAAACGGCAAACTCTTTAGGTGGTAATTTTATTCTTTTTTTATCTCGAATAAGAACACCATCTAGAGTTAATATGAAATTTTCAAAAACGAATCGACCTTCAATAGAGGAGTTTTTATTTAACTGTAACATTACAAGAATACATTATAATTTAAAAGTAAATAACAACTAATAATACAATGCAAAAATAATGAATAACTAACATTAAAAAATTATTGCATTATTATAAATAAACCCTATATATAAAAACAATAATTATCAATAAAAAATACACTCGGATTTACTTTCGCTTTATATTCATAAATACCTTATATATGTACCTTATCCCCTCACCTTAAGTAAGAAAAGTTAAAATATTGTGAAAGTAAAATCAGCTTTTGAATTTCATTATTATGATAAATAATCACTAATACTTTTAAAAAATGCTCATTTTACTAATAAATCAAATTTCACTTAAGGAGCCACCCGTCAAGCTTTAAAATTCATTACTCTATTTATTCTAAATAAATTTTATGGAATACTACTAATATGAAAATATTACATTCATGGAGATAAAATGAAACTAATCACTATGTTAATAAGCTTATCATTGCTTATTGGTTGTACAAAAACCAACGTTAACACGAATAAGAGTCTCAATAACCCTATTAACTCTGAGGATAGCATAACAAGTATGGATGAATGCTTAAATTATTTAGATATGAGTACGTTAGGTAAACAAGAAAACAATAACTTCAGTGAAAAAAATCTATTTTGCAATAAATATACTGAAGCAAAAAGTGAAATAGCATTATTTTTTAAAAATCACCCTGAATATTTAAAATCAAAAGAAAAAGAAAACAATCTATTTAATGAATATTTAAAAATTTTAAAAAAAAATAAAAACATCACCATGTATGAAACGCTATCTATCGCCCACAAAAGCTTGAATGATATCAATATAAATCTCAAAAAAAACAACAACACGATAGAGCCCCCCCCCCCAAGCAACACATTAATAGATAACAAAATAAAAACCAATATCGCAAATAATGACGATATTGGCAATGGCAGTGCGAAAAAATAAAATTTTATAAAACCAAACCATCTTAGATAAAAATCATTAGCTAAGATGGTTTATCTGTTGATTTTTTTCAATTATATTGCAAATGTCCCCAAACGTCTCTATCCCTGGAATATCAAATACTTTTATGTCTAAATTATATCTATCACTTAAGGCTGTATAGATATCAATAAGGTCTAATGAATCAGCGTATAAATCTTCAACCAAATTAGTATTTAGCTCTATTGTTGTATCATTAGTAATGATACATGACGATATAACATCTCTAACTTCATTTTCAATTTTATCTCTCATGCCTATCTCTTATCATTAATATTTTTACTCATTAGATATACATAACAGAAAGTAGCCATATAAAATTATATGGCTACTATTTCCTAACAATTCAACTTACTTACTTTTATCACTACTCAATGTTGATTTACTTAATAACTCTTGCGTCTTTTCAAGAACCTTCCTTGTCGCATCCACAACATCATGATGACGAGACGACTCAATATTTATATTATTGGTAAATCTCAATGTAGCCTCCCGTAATACTGAGCTCGATTGTACTGAGCTTCCTGTAAGATTCCCCAATACCTCTTCAGTTGCCCGCATTGTTTGCTTCGCGGCACCAATTAAATCACTATTTTGATTTGTATTGACATCCAGTGCGGTTGCCAATTTTGATGCAGCTACATTTAATGCTGAACTCGAATTTTGGGAGCGTCCGGTAAGATTAGCCAATACCTCTTCAGTTGCTCGCATTGTTTGCTTCGCGGCACCAATTAAATCACTATTTTGATTTGTATTGACATCCAGTGCGGTTGCCAATTTTGATGCAGCTGCATTTAATGCTGAATTTGAATCACCATTCTTCGTCTCAGTTACGGTCAACACATTCGCGGCATTACCGCCATGACCGCCCGCTGTC
>NZ_JAMPNS010000036.1:0-7252 GCF_028479465.1 Providencia sp. PROV208
GTTTAAATGCACTGGCTGCCCCTTCTGCAGAAGTGACTCTGCAAGGCATTCTGACTAACACAACCTGTGACGTCACCATTAATGGCGGTAAATCGGTATTAAACGTTGGTGTTTTAAAAACATCGGTTGGCGAAGCTGACTCTGACTTCTCAGCAGTCAACGCAATGTCCTCTACAACCGTTGATATGCCCGTGACTTTAGTCGGCTGTGCTAAGGGTGAAGAAGGTAACTTAATCATTCAAGGTATTACGTCTGTGGGTAACAACCAACAAGACCTCTTTGTTGCGACAGATTCACAAACTGTGGGCTTTATGATTGAAGATAAAGACAACAAGCGCATCACCAACGGTAGTGGCACAAAAGTTGCCATTGGTGCAGATGAAACCGCTGCGCAATACACCTTCAAAGTCGGTATGGCAACAGCGACAGATGCACCTGCTGCTGGCTCTTACAGCGCACCGATCTTAGTTGCCTATATCGTTGACTAATTCGATTGAGTTAACTGTATCAACTTAGGTAAGACAGCCTCACCGTCTTACCTCCCTTTTCCTAACGAATGAGATGAGGATAGACACATGCGACATAACCGATTTATGCAAGGGATCTGCAGTGGCTTGCTATTGCTATCTGCTTCATCGTTAGCCGGGGTGGCGATTGATGCGACTCGCATTATTTTTTCTGCCAGTGATAACACAACAGGGAAGAGTGTTGGCATCACGAGTTCAAGTCAATCAGCGACCCCGTATTTAATCAAAGCACAAATCTTGCAAACTCCCTATGGGGACAATGGAGAAACCCCGTTTGTGGTGACGCCGTCGTTATTCCGGTTAGAGCCAGGCTCAACCAATCAGGTGCGCATCATGAAGAAAAATGGGGCGCTGCCGCAAAATAAAGAGTCGGTCTTCTATTTTCGTACCGTTGCCATGCCGACCAGCGAAAAAGGGCTAAATACCCCCCAAAATAATATTGATGGTGCGGTGCAAGTCTCCACGGGTAACGTGATTAAGCTGTTCTATCGCCCTGATAATTTGGGAATGACCCAGCCACAAGCGATGAAATCGCTGACATTTTCGAGTGTGAATAATGGGGTTAAAGTGACCAATCCTTCCCCCTACTACATCACCTTAGACACCTTAAAAATTGCCAATAAATCGGTGCCTCTGAGTGCGACCGCGGGCAATAACATGATTGCCCCTTTTGGCAGTGTTACCTATTCCCATGTGCAACGACAAGGCACGGTGGAATGGAAGGCCATTAATGACTATGGCGGAAAGGACGAATTTCATGCGCAAATTCACTAAATCATGGCCGATTTTTTTTGCCCTGTTCTTGAACGGATGGCAAATCGCGCAGGCAGAAAAAACCGAAATCCGAGCTGTTATTACGGATGATGTGGGGTGTGAGATCCGCATCCCAAACGCATTGCAGTTTACACCTAAGCGGACATCCGATTTCACCGGTGCCATTACCACTCATGAAATTAAGCCCTTAAAAGCGCAATTTATCTGTGTGGATAAAACCGGTAATCTCACCCCGAAAATTACGTTACAAGGCAACACCCCTTATAACGAAAGCACCATTTTCTTAGATGGCACCCCAAACAGCACGGGGTTTATGTTACGCCTTAGCGATGGCACACCACTCTCTTTGAGTGATTTTTACGACCCAAGCAAAGCGTTTAAACGGGGTGAACAAATTGCCTTAACGCCGCTGACTCAAGATAACGCTCACCAAACCGAAGAAACGTTTTTGGTGGGGTTAGTGGGCCCCATTGATGGGGAGGCAACCCCCGGTGAGTTTTCAGCCTCTTTAACCTTTAACCTTATTTTTCAATAAAAGATAAAAGCAGGATCCGATGATGACACAGGCTCACAAGTCACTTTATTCCCTACTGATCCCCACCGTGCTCTATGCGGTCGGGATGGGGCAATCTGCGATGGCGGCAACATCCGCAAAAACCACCTTCAATGCCAGCATTGTTGGCGGTGGCTGCCAAATTACAGCCCCCCCTACCGTGGCGATTCATAACGGGGATCTGATCCCTGCGGAAGATATCACCACGACCAGTGATATCAGTGAAACCTTTGATCTCACCATTCTTGGCTGTAAAGGTTATGGGTTAACCCCTTCGATAACCGTTGAAGGGGATACCAACAATGCCTCCGGAAAAGATCTGTTTGTCGGTACGGGCAGCACCAGCACAGGCTATGGCATTTTATTGTCCACAGACGGTAACAGTAATTTCAACCAAAGTGACAACCTCGCAACGGATAAAAAAATCACGGCACTCGCCACCAAAGAATGGAATAAAACCTTTGCTAACACATTGGATGGAACCCTCCCTCTGAAGGCAACGGTCAGTTGTGGGACCTGTACCGCCAATAACTTACAAGGTGGCGAGTTAACCGCCTCAGTGACGTTTAATTTTTTCTATAACTGATTTCTAAGGCTGTTAATAACAATGAGACACACACTTTCTTTCTTTAGCGTGATGATAGGATTGCTCTTCCCCATCGGAGAATTACAGGCAGGAAGTGCCTCAACCACCGTCTTATTTTCAGCCTTTTTTTATGGCGGTAGCTGTGAAATTAACGCGCCGGCGCAACTGCCTTATAACAACGGTGACTCCATTCCGGATGACACAATTCGTGGTGATGCACGTTTCCGCCAGTTCAATGTCACTCTGGCAAATTGTCAAGGCTACTTTATGACGCCCAAGATCACCGTGACTGGTAATACCATAACTACCAGCGATGGTGTAAAACTCTTTGCCGATGCAACCAGCACCACAAAAGGCTACGGCGTGCGAATGTCGACCACCGGTAATACGAATTTTAATGCTAATACGAATGCCGCCATTAACAATGAAATCAGCGTCAAAAGCTGGCCTGCTGCTGGCAGCGATAATGCCGCATCGTTAAATGGACCTCTGGAATTTAAAGCCTACCTCTCCTGCGGCGCCTGCACGGCCAGTGACAATTTACAAAATGGTGAGCTCATTGCCACCGTCACCTTTAGTTTCTTATATGATTAAGTGGGTAATCCGTATGTTTTCGACTCGTCTCTCTGACTATCGCGCGCTGATTCTTGTATTGATATGCAGCTGTTTTTCGTCGCTCTCCTTCGCCACAGAAGGCGGTCTGCGCTTGGCACAAACTCGCGTCGTGTTCGATGCAGCGAACCCCAATGCAAAACTGGCCATCAAGAACAGCAGCCCACAGGTTTACTTAATCAAAGCCGATGTCATCAATACACCCGAGGGCAATGCACACCAACCCGCACCGCCGTTCATTGCCACGCCGCCAATGTTTCGCTTAGAAAAAGAGAGCCAAAACACGCTACTCATTGTGCGTAATGGCACGGCAGAGCTCCCCGTCGACAGAGAATCGGTGTTTTATTTAAGTTTATTAGCGATCCCAGCCACCACAAAAGTCAATGCGCCGGAAGGCGACATGACCAGTGCGCAAGTTTCGGTGGGGATCCGCAACGTCATCAAGCTGTTTTACCGCCCGAAAGGGTTACCGATGAATATCGAGACTGCCTCAAGCAAGCTGACATTTCATTATCAAAATCAACAAATTACCGTGAGTAACCCAACGCCTTATTACATCACATTAGCGCAATTGAGTGTGGATCAGCACCCTGT
The DNA here is from genome assembly GCF_028479465.1 of Providencia sp. PROV208. Lineage (NCBI taxonomy): Bacteria > Pseudomonadati > Pseudomonadota > Gammaproteobacteria > Enterobacterales > Morganellaceae > Providencia > Providencia sp. PROV208. Next base: position 3,647 of record NZ_JAMPNS010000036.1, read on the forward strand.
CGATGTCCGCGAACGGGGTCCGATGATTGCGCCCTTTTCCACCCAAACGTATCCCATGACAGCGCATGGCACACACGTGGAATGGCGAGTGATCACCGACTACGGAGACATGAGCACCGCGTATCAGGGGAGAATTCAATCAGGAGCGATCCGCGATGAACAACCTTAATTTATCAATGATTAAAAAGTCGGTGTTGTATCGCCTGATGAGTGGGGTTGCCTTATTGGCGACGCTTTTTGTCCCGCCTGTCTGGGCAAATAACATCCAAGACCAAATCAATGGACTCACTCTGCATTCCACCCGTGTGATTTACCCCCAGGATGCGAAAAATGGGGTGACGTACACTATCACCAATAATACGACGATACCGTATTTATTGCAGGCGCGCCTATTACCGTGGGAAGGGAATGCATCAAGTCAAACTGAGCGCGAGAATACCGAAGCCGCCGATGACAATCTGACCGCCTTTATTGCCTTACCGCCGTTACAGCGCTTTGAACCCGGTGAAACGCTCACATTACGTATTCTTCAAAAGCATCATTTACTCACGCAAGATAAAGAGTCGATTGCGCAGTTGTCACTGACCGCGATCCCCGCGCAGTCAAAAGCAGCCGCGGAAGGCGCACACATGGTGCTGGCGGTACAAAATAACCTGAAACTGTTTTACCGCCCCGCGGGATTACCCGAACACAATTTCGACCATATCGCTGAACAACTGCAATTTCAGCGCACAAAAAACACGCTCACGCTGAAAAACCCCACACCGTTTTATGTCACGTTGGCATCCCTGTCGGTGGGGAAAAACGATCTGGATTTAAGTCCGTCACGCATGGTTGCCCCCTTTAGTGAAAGGCAATGGCCCCTTGATGCCAGCCATACGGCAAATGATATCCATTGGCGATTCATCGATGACGAAGGCGGAAATGACACCATGAGAACACGCCAACTCTCAGCCATGTAACTGCAACCAACAGATAAACATATTCACCCGATGCACACAGCAACGGGGGGATTCTTGCATTCGCAAGATAAAGGAAGACCATGAAAAAAGCCCATAAAATTGCTGAGCATCCGCCAAAAACTCCTTTTTTCCGTTATCACCCGCTGGCGTGCGTATTGCTATTGGCGGTGGCGCCAACACAGGCCGACGATTACTTTGACCCCAGTTTTTTAGGGGTGGTCGGTGAAAATACCGACGTGGATTTATCCGCCTTTTCACAAGCCGGTGGCGTTGCCGAAGGGGAATACACCGTGTCCGTTTTTGTGAACCAACAGGACGTGGGGCAATTCACCCTCAATTTTATCAAAAATGCTCAAGGTGACATTGCGCCTGAACTCACCCCTGAACAGCTCGACACGTTCGGGGTCAATGTGCCACACATTCCGGTACTCAAAGACTTACCGAAAGGCGAGTTGATTTCCGATTTAGGCGCACTGATCCCCCAAGCGACCACCCGATTAGATTTATCACGCTTACGATTAACTATCAGCGTGCCACAAGTCGCGATGCAGTCTCTCATCAGCCGCAATGCGGATCCGTCATTATGGGATGATGGTATTCCCGCCCTGATGGCGAACTATAACGTCAGCGCCGGTCGCACGACGAGCCGCTATGATGGTAAAAAAAACCAAAATACCAACGTCTTTGCATCCGCGCGATTAGGCGCCAATGCGGGACCGTGGCGCCTGCGCAGTAACCTCACCCATTCCCGTTTCGAATACAGTGGGGGAAATAACTCATCCGCCACGACGAATACGCAAACCTATTTTTCCAATACCACGCTATCACGGGATATTCGGGCTTTGCGCTCGACATTGTTAGTGGGGGAAAGCAGTACCGGCAGTGATGTGTTTGATGGCGTGCCCTTTAAGGGCGTGCAGCTGACCTCCAACGAGCAGATGTTACCGAGCCAATTACGTGGCTATGCGCCGGCGATCAGTGGCGTTGCCAACAGCAACGCCCGCGTCACAATTCGCCAAAATGGCAACATCGTGTATGAAGCTTATGTGGCACCGGGTCCCTTTTATATTAATGATATCCAGCAAGCGGGGTTATCGGGGGACTATGACGTCACCGTGACAGAAGCCGACGGCGCTCAGCGTCAATTTGTGGTGCCCTACTCGTCTTTACCGGTGATGCTGCGCCCTGGTGGCTGGAAGTATGAAGTCGCGTCAGGTCGTTACAATGGCAGCTTAACCACCCGTTCACGCCGCTCTGACTTTATTCTCGGTACCGCCGTGTATGGTTTGCACAATGATGTCACCGTGTACGGCGGCGCCTTGCTGGCGAAGGATTACCAATCACTGAGTGTGGGAACGGGGGTCTCTTTAGGGGATTTCGGTGCCGTTTCCACGGACGTGACGCACTCATCGGCTAAATTTAGCTATTCCAATCAAGTTGCCAGTACCAGTGAACGCAAAACCGGGCAATCCTACCGTATTCGTTATTCAAAAAGCTTAATGGCCACAGGCACCTCGGTGGATTTAACCGCATTACGTTACTCCACCGAGCATTTCTACAATTTCAGTGAATTTAACAGCCAAGGTTATCGCCTTGAGGACGGTCTTAGCCCGTGGACATTACAGCGTCGCCGCAGTAGCTTCCAAACCCAATTGAGCCAGCAAATGCAACAATACGGTTCACTGCATTTTCGCGCTAACCGCGATGATTACTGGGGAAGTAGCCGAACCTTAACGGGCTTATCCGTGGGCTACAGCAACAGTTTTAAAGGCGTCAGCTACGGGGTGAACTACAACATCGACCGTGTGAAAGACAGCCGCAATAATTGGCCAGAAAACCGCCAGCTGTCCTTTAACTTAAGCGTACCGTTTAGCCTGTTTACTCAAGACCGCGATGTGCAGTCGATTTATGCCACCTACTCCCTGAGCCATGACCAAAACGGGCGCACACAAAATAACAGCGGTCTCAGTGGCAGCCTAATGGATGGCAAACTGTCTTATGGCGCATCACAAAGTTGGGGAAATAAAGGGCAAATCGCCAACACCAACCTGAATGCGGGCTACCAAGGCGATAAAGGCAGTCTCAGTGGGGGCTATAGCTACAGTAATAATGCTCAATCCATCAATATGAACGCCAGTGGTGGCGCATTGTTACATTCTGAAGGGCTAACCTTAAGCCGTTCGATGGGCGATTCCGTTGCCCTCATTAGTGCACCGGGCTCCGAGGGTGTCAGCGTCAATGGCGGTACCGCCGTGACCGATTGGCGAGGCTATGCCGTGGCGCCTTACCTCTCCGACTATAACAAAAACAGCATTGGTTTAGACCCCAGTACGCTGCCTGAAAATGTCGATTTGCCGCAATCCAATACCAACGTTTACCCAACCAAAGGTGCGGTAGTGAAAGCCAGTTTCCGTACCCGTATCGGCTACCAAGTGTTAATGACCTTAAAGCACGGTGCCAAGTCTGTGCCATTCGGGGCGATAGCGACCTTAATAACCGATAACAGTGCTGACAACATGAGCAGCATTGTGGGGGATGGAGGGCAAGTGTACCTCACAGGGTTACCTGAAACGGGGGAATTGTTGGTGAAGTGGGGGGACGCGGCCGCGCAGCAATGTCAGGTGAATTTTGATTTACGCCATGT
>NZ_JAMPNS010000037.1:0-5865 GCF_028479465.1 Providencia sp. PROV208
CTTTATCTTGCATTCTAAGTATAAAATTTTTATCTTCGGGTAATTTGCTAATAGTATTTTTTAATTCAGTTATTGGTATGTTATCTGTATTATCGAAGGCTTCTTGAGCATTATCGAGAAATAATTTCATTATATTATTAGCAAATAAACCGCATACTGGCTCTCTGAAACCATTTATATATCCAAATGTTTCTTCTACTAACTTTGGGGGGCATCCCCATTCTTTTGATATTGAGCATATATTTTTTTCTAGCTTTTCACAGAGTGTATTGGGATCTTTGTGTCTGATGGGGATATGATATTCATCGCAGTTCATAATTGCATTAATCCCTTTGTCTTCACCCATCAACTGTGTTAGTTTTTGTATTTGGTCATATACTGGTGTTTTAAAAAAACAGGTATTAATATTACTTGCTTGTGAAATGGGCGTGATATTTATAGGTGAATTATGGGTATTTATTGATGGAGGAAGCATGTTTATTTCCGTTAAAAAGTTTGGCAGTTTCTTTGTGGCTGACGTATATTATATTGCTTGATAATTGTAACTTTCTAATCCCCGTGATCATTTAACATAATCTAGATTATGTGTACTTTCTTGTGTGAATAAATTTTAGGGGTTAAATGATCATTTAATCAGGGGGAGATTTGGAATTATGATAAATCCATAGGCATAGATTTATCATAATGTTATTTCATAATTCAATTAAACAATTGAATCTGAGCGAACAAATTGTAGAGATGATATAAATTGCATTCGCTGAAGTATTATTTCTTGATGATTGTATTTTTCTATTTTTGAGCACAATATTTGATACTTACTTTCCGATTTGATTGCCGATGAGATTAGTTTGAGATGAGCTGATTCATTTTTTGCGGTGATTAATTTGTTAGCAAAATCTAGGTGCTTATGTCCATGTCCATGAACAACCTCTTTTCGAGCTAGTTTTAAGGCTGACTCTGTACTATGGAGGAGGTGTGCTTTAAGGAAATTTAATATTTGCATGATGTTTCTCTTTGATTTGTTTGATAATATGAGATGCACGCCAAATTTTTATTTTGCGTGTTAAGTATTACTTAACTATTATTCATTGTTAGTTGATGAGCTCTTTTTTATTTCCTGTATATATTCTTTTAGGGAGCGTCGTTTTCTTTGTTTTTTTGCTCGTTGTTTTAATTGATTTTCGCGATTGTCCCAATAAAGGAGCCATTCTCCTTTTGTTAACACTTTGATGTTTAAATCTTTTGGGATGTTTTCAACTATTTTTATTTTTTCCGTTAGTATGGGATCACTATCTTCATCACTATCTAATAGTAAAGTATCTAGATCTGCAACGCTAGAATCTGGAGATTTTATATTTAGACTCGTAATGAGGTAAGATTTTTTCATCATAATTTAAATTACACTAATTAATATATGTTAACTAATTTTTACGTTACTGAGCTCAGTGGATATGATCTAAAATTAGATTGGAATGGACCTTTAGTATAAAATAAATTTATTTCTACATGTTTTTTATCTGATTTTTTAGAAGATAACTATCAAAAAATGCTCACTTTTATATTTGGATATCTCTTTTTTTTGGGGAGTTACTAATGTTGAAGATATTCTATTCTTTCACCTATTTTCTGAGACTATTCTAAGTTCCCTGCTCTTGCTCTTAATTTCCAGGTTGGGGGGGAATATAGTAATTTTTTAAGGTTTGCTATTTGGGATTTTCTGTGTGAATAATTTATTGAATGAAAAATTTTCTGTTTAAATTATTAAAATGAAATAAATCCTTGAAAGTAAACTATTGCAAGTCCGGAAATAGTTAAACATGGACTAAATGTAATTCTTTGAGGTATTCTATTAGTTATCATAATGTATAAAATACCCATTATTGCGGCTGTTAATACAAGATAAGGTAAAGCAAAAACACCAATCCATGCCCCTAATCCAGAAAAAAGAATAACATCACCCATTTTAAATATTTGTCTCCGCATTAAGAATGAAGTTATTACTTGAATTATATAAAAAGAGATGAATCCGACCGTCACTCCGTTAATTGAAGTGGATAATGATATCGGTAATATTCCAATCCAAGCAAAAATAATACCACTCCATAATATATTCTGTGTAAAAGAATATGGCAATATTTGATAATTTAAATCAAGCATTGTGGTGGTAATTAATAAAAGGGATAAATATATTACCGCTAAGCTACAATAATTGTCAGACCAAATTAACGTTGCGAATAAAAATAAAATGGAAGTAATTACTTCGATTAAAGGATAACGATGATTTATAGGGGGGAAGCAACAACGGCATGCACTTTTCGAATTTAAGCATGATAATAATGGTATATTATTATACCATCGAACTTTTTTGTTACAACCCAAGCAAGGATATATAGGTTGCACGTTTTTTAATATTTTATGTTTATTTGATGCGTTATTATTAGTTGCCGAGGGCTGCTGTAATTTTTTAGGGTAGATCCAAATAATGACATTTAAAAAACTACCAATGATTAATCCTCCTATAATTGAGATGTAAGGATGTAAAGAAAGTGATGAATATAATTCATTAATAAACATAGATATATTTTTGTTGGTTTCGTAAGTTAAGGGTTAAATATTTTTTTTGGGTAATGCTTTGATTTTAGATTGTTTTAGCCATATTATTATATTAGTAGTCGTATTTCATTAATGTTTGTTTAATATGAGTTTTCAGTGTTTCACTGATGTCTATCCCACTGAGTGATTATCGGAATTTTATATTAAGTTTAGTTCGAAGACTATTATTGTCATAGATTTATATGTTAAAAGATATCCGTTTTGAATGACTCATTGTTGATTAAATAGAATTGTTTAATATTTATGGACAATAGTTGTCATTATTGTCCATATTTTAATATATAATCCAATGTATTTTTTTACTGTAAATTCTTTTGGTTTTCTATTGAGATATAGGAACCCGTTAATGAATTTAAGAATGCAATGATATCATCGATATCTTTTTGTGGTAGGGTTTTACCAACTTGATATTCTAACATTAGTTTTACTGCTTCATCCAAGGTTTTTATATCCCCACGATGAAAGTAAGGGGCTGTTTCAGATATATTACGTAATGTTGGTACTTTTTGGCGGAAGCGATCGCGTTCATTTTTAGTTATATTGAATACCCCTAAATCTGCATTTGTTATGTTACTAAATGCAAAGTCTTTTTTGAGACCTAAAGGTTCAAATGATTGCCCTCCCAATGTTTTACCTACATGGCAGGTTGCACATTTATTCTCTTTAAACAAAGAATACCCACGTAGTTGTTGTGCAGTCAATACGTTATCATTTCCTCGTAAATATTGGTCGAATGGACTGTTTACTGTTATTAGCGTTTTTTCGAATTCAGCTATAGCGTCAGTAATTGTCATTTCTGTGAAGCCTTCAGGATAAACAGTTGTAAATTGTTTTTTTAATTCAAGGTCTTTATTCAATTTTTCAATAATTTCTTGCCAAGAACTTGATGCCATTTCTATTGGATTTAATGGCGGCCCTCCTGCTTGTTCTTGTAGATTATTGGCTCTTCCATCCCAAAATTGTTTTACATTAAATACGGAATTAAATACAGTTGGTGCATTAATCGGGCCTATTTGTCCATTAACACCGATAGAGGTTTTTTTATTATCAGTTCCCCCCATGTCTAGTTGGTGGCAACTTGCGCAAGAAATTGAATTATCCTTAGATAATCTAGGGTCATGATATAGCAAAGAACCTAAGGTAGCCTTGTCTTTTTGGGCGGGCAATGATAGTGGAATTGGTTGTATTGGCTCATGTTGCGTTTTTTCACTGGTTTTTTCAAGGGCGTAATATTTTTGACGTTCACCCTTTATCCATCTTAATACCCTTTCTTTTTCTTCTGGCTTAAAAAAACCGGACCAATGTAAACTGGTATAGCGAGCCGGGGGCATAGTATTGTGTTCTATCACCCATTCTAATTTAGATAAGTCACTTTCAGGGGGTTGCGTCCCATTGATTAAACTATTGCGGATGGGGGTAAAATCAAAAGATTTATAACCAAGATTGACATCATATTCCATTAACTGTTTTGCAATCGGAAGTTTTGAATAGAATGGTAATGGTGTTGATGGCATATGACAATAATCACAGCCAGTGCTTTCAAGGGTCTCTAATAATTTAATATTTTCATAGGATGATGAAATAGATGGTGTGACAGTTTGTATCCGCTGTTTGTCATAATAATAAATATAGCCGGACAACCCTAAGTATCCAAGAACACCAATTACTATAGAACCCCGCAGCCATCCAGATAGACTTTTCATTTTTAATGAATCCTTGAGAAAAGCAAAAATAGTCGTCTTGATAGGTGATGGAAATTAACTAAATATTAATTTTATGTTTAGTGCTTATTAATATATTAGAAATATCTATTTTTCTCATTCCAAATTATAGGAGGATAGTATATAAATTACTTTCATTTTTTGCTCATGGTAATGATATTGTGACGTATTTATAACTAAAGACTATTAGTATTAAACAATATAATTAATAATTTGTATGTGCCCTATATTTCCTGACTCATTTCTCCTCCTTGGTTGATAAGAGCGAGAGCTACTTTTTTGCGACCAGGTTCGACAGCTTTTTTAAATAGTCGATTTTTCATGGTTTTTTACCAAGCAAACTGTGTAGTTCTTTTATGAGTTTTCTTGCTGAAGCTAGCTTAGCAGTAGGAGCAACTTGTTCACCTGAATCATCGTAGTTAGTCTTTCTTCTTGATACTGCTACTGACTAAGGACAAGCCGGCTTGTCGCCCCTTGTTGGCGAGCAACCATGAAAATACGCATTACCCGCTTAAAAGCTTTACTGAACAATCGTCATTTTTGGGGCTGGTATTTTTTCTGCGTTCAGGAGCTAATATCTTGAACATATTCTTTTTAATAATTAGTGTGAAAACGAGTGTTAAGATTATCACTCATTTAAGTGATAGCAACTATCTGGAGGGTTAAGGGGTCAGTCTAATAACCCCTTTCATTATCACTAGATTAGTGGAAATTCTTCATGGTTTTATACGCGACATAATTTTGTCTTTTTTGATAAATTGATGATATAAAGCCGCTGCAATATGACCACCAATGATAGTTAAAACAATAACTTCCATTACCTCCCCATGCAACATTTTACCTATTTGATATAATGAATCGCTTTTCCCTATAAGAGATGGTACAACATCTCCTGCTAAAGTTAATGAACGCCCTTTCCCCGCAAAACGAAGATAACCACTAATTGGAATAATCAAGGTCATGAGGTAAAGAATAACATGTGCTCCATACATAAGTTTTTGCATCAAATGGTTTTTATACAGAGATACAGGTGATTTGACCGAAAATTTTATAATTATACGGGCAATTGTTAAAGCAAACACTGTAATTCCAAACCATGCATGTAAATTCAGCCAAAATACTCTAATCTCACTACCTTTATCAGATAAGGAACGTAATGAATTGCTCAAAAATAATAATACAAACAATAAGGCGATTGTCCAATGTATAATAATGATCATGCGGTTGTGCTTCATAAACATATCCTTAAAATAGTTATAGTCAAACGGTTTTAAATATCTCAGATTGTACTCGTTGAGTACTGAAGTATATTTAACATCAGTTGCTAAAAGCTATTTTTAGCTCAGAATGTGATCTAACTCAATATGGTTGATGGAGTATTTATTCACCATAGTTTTACTTTATTAAGAAGTTTATCCTTCTTAATATTAAACAGGATCTCACATGTGGTGATATAGTTAACTTGGTCACCAAGTTAGTGGTGATATTATATACCTAACAAACAGAAAGGTGACATTTATGATAAAACGTA
>NZ_JAMPNS010000038.1:0-1191 GCF_028479465.1 Providencia sp. PROV208
TTGTCCACTTCCCCTAAAATAAGACAGCTATAATTAGATTTTCTGCCCTAAAATTTGCAGAGGTCATGATGAAAAAAGCTCGTTTTACTGAAACTCAAATCGTTAATATTTTAAAACTCGCTGATTCTGGTATGAAAGTGGAAGATATTTGCCGCCAAAATGGGATCAGCAACGCCACTTATTATAATTGGAAATCAAAGTATGGTGGCATGGAAGCTAATGATATTAAACGATTAAAAGAACTCGAAGATGAAAATGCGAAATTGAAAAAGCTCTTTGCGGAAGTTAGCCTTGAAAACCATGCAATGAAGGAGCTTTTCGCAAAAAAGGGTTGGTAGTGGCTGAAAAGAAATCCTGTGCTCAGTCGTTAAAGGCTGCGGGTTTATCAGTCATTAAAGCGTGTAAACTAACATCGCTATCTCGTGCTTCGTTTTATCGAAAGACTCAAAATTGGCACGAGAAAGATAAAATCGTCATCGATGCCATACAATCCGTTTTAGCGAAATCTCCACAGTCGGGATTCTGGAAATGCTATTTTCGACTGAGATTTCAAGGTTATCCTTTTAATCATAAACGAGTTTATCGCGTTTATTGTCGCTTAGGATTAAATCTGAAACGACGGGTTAAAAAAGTGCTTCCGAAGCGTGAAAAAAGACCATTAGTCATAGAGAAAGTCCCGAATATTCAATGGGCATTGGATTTTATGTACGACAGTTTATATTGCGGCAAACGCTTCAGAACCCTCAATATTATTGATGAAGGAACGCGTGAATGCCTAGCGATCGAAGTTGATACGTCATTACCGGCTGAACGCGTCATCAGGGTGCTTGATCGTTTAAAAGCCGAAAGAGGGTTGCCGAAACAGATCCGAGTCGATAATGGTCCTGAACTCATTTCAGTTAACTTATTGAATTATTGTGAAGATAACGAAATTTTACTGTGCCATATTCAACCGGGAAAACCGCAGCAAAATGGGTTTATCGAACGTTTTAATGGTTCGTTCCGTCGAGAGTTTTTAAATGCGTATTTATTTGAATCATTAAGCCAAGTGCGAGAATTAGCGTGGTTTTGGCTGCAAGATTATAACCAAAATCGAACCCATGAAAGTTTAAATCACCTCCCACCGGAGGCCTATCGTCAACAGTTAGAAAACTCTAATTTAACGTGTCTCAATTAAAGGGGAGTGGACAA
>NZ_JAMPNS010000039.1:0-4392 GCF_028479465.1 Providencia sp. PROV208
TTAGATTGTCCCTCTAAGACACGGAATCGGTGGTTAAACCACATCAACCAAGCAAGGATTAAATTCGCTTGTATTCTTTCTTTACAGGAGACAAATCAGGAGATAATTGAGAACATCGGGGAAGTGGTGCTGATAGGCAGATTCGAACTGCCGACCTCACCCTTACCAAGGGTGTGCTCTACCAACTGAGCTATATCAGCACATCTTGGAGCGGGCAGCGGGAATCGAACCCGCATCATCAGCTTGGAAGGCTGAGGTAATAGCCATTATACGATGCCCGCAATGAACTCGGCTACCTGAGTTATCAGCTGTTAAACTGTTTTTCCGTAAAGCTCACAGAAGCTTTTTGGAGATGGTGGTGGGAGAAGGATTCGAACCTTCGAAGTCTGTGACGGCAGATTTACAGTCTGCTCCCTTTGGCCGCTTGGGTATCCCACCTATCCAAATTTTTAATGGTGCCGGCACCAAGAGTCGAACTCGGGACCTACTGATTACAAGTCAGTTGCTCTACCAACTGAGCTATGCCGGCATCAAGTGCTGCGCATTCTAGGAAGACTGAGCGCATGTTGCAACAAAAAAATTTAATTTTTTGTTCATTCGCTCATATTTTATTCACTTTTTGCGATTTTGTTGATTTTTTATCTGTTTTAAGATTAAAACATCAACAACAGCCATTAACTATAATCCATTATAATCTGGGGAGTAAAGCTTCACTGTTGAGTTTCATTTCGTTGATTGCGAGTTTTTTATCCACTATCACAGTTTTTCTTCTTTTTTGATCGTTTAGTTTTTCAACAAAAATGTGCTTTTTTTTTGCATACGTCAAAAAAAATTCACATAAAACACAAAAAATCCTACGCCTCCCCCTCTTCACTCGCTATGATGCTACCAAATTTTATGGATATGGGTGTTTAGGCAACCTGTCCAACCTGCACAAAATAGGCAGATGTTGGTTTATGAAACAGAAAGAAAATTTTATGACAACACCATATTTAGAGTTTGATAGAGAACATTGGGCCACTTTGCGTGATTCCGTTCCTCTAACGCTATCATCTAGTGAGCTTCTTGAGCTTAAAGGTATCAATGAAGAACTATCCATGGATGATGTCATCGAAATTTATCTTCCTTTATCCCGTTTGCTGAATTTTTATATCAGCTCCAATTTACGCCGTCAGGCTGTGTTAGAACAATTTTTAGGAACTAATGGCGCGAAGGTTCCTTACATTATTGGCATAGCTGGCAGCGTCGCTGTAGGAAAAAGTACGACGGCCCGTTTACTACAAGCATTATTAACGCGTTGGCCTGAACACAGGAAAGTCGATCTGATCACGACGGATGGATTTTTATATCCAAACCAAGTTTTACGTGACAAAGATATAATGAAAAAGAAAGGCTTTCCCGAGTCTTACGATATGCGCAAATTGGTCAACTTCGTTTCTCAGATAAAATCAGGAGCTCGTCATGTTGCCGCTCCCGTTTATTCACATTTGACCTATGATATTGTTCCTGACCAGCAACAAATTATTGATCAACCCGATATTTTAATTTTAGAAGGGCTAAACGTTCTACAGAGCGATATGGACTACCCTCAAGATCCCCATCATGTTTTCGTGTCAGATTTTGTTGATTTTTCTATCTATGTCGATGCGAACCCTCAACTACTAAAACAATGGTATATCGGGCGATTTTTGAAATTTAGACAAGGTGCGTTTTCCGATCCTGATTCATACTTTCACAATTACTCTAAACTCAGTGAAGAAGAAGCGGTGAATGTAGCCAGTTCAATTTGGGATGAAATTAATGGTTTAAACCTTGAAGAGAATATCTTGCCAACAAAAGAACGCGCAAGTTTAATCATGACGAAAGGTGAGAATCACTCTATTCAAAATGTAAGACTACGGAAATAATTGATAAGGCCGGTTACGGTTAATACCGGCCTATTTAACTAATTTTCATTTGATCTTAATGATATTTCACCGCCAATATAGGGAATAATTTCTCCATTTTCTTTTTGCAATAATAACGCCCCTTGCTCATTAATTCCCTTTTCGACACCAACAATAATATCATTTCCAATCAATAGCTTAACATTTCTTTCTAAAAAGTTGTCTAATTCAAACCAACGAGACAAAAATGGCTTTAATCCCTGCTTTTCAAATATTAATAATGATTTTTTTAATGCGTTGATAATATTGCCAGCTAATTCGTTTCTTTCAATATTTTCAACTTCATCAGTTAAAGCAGACCAAGCTTGATTAATTGTTTCATCTTTTTTAATAATACTTTTATTCATACCAATATTGATACCAATACCAATAATAATATGTGCTGCATCCCCTGTTTTGCCTGTTAGCTCAACCAGGATTCCTGCTAGCTTTTTATCATTCATATAGAGGTCATTAGGCCATTTAACTTTGACCTTATTTCCGCATAACTTATTTAAAGTTTCAGCAATCACAATTCCAACCACTAAACTCAATCCAATTGCCGCAGCGGGACCTTGCTCTAATTTCCAATAAGTTGAAAGATATAAGTTACATCCAAATGGTGAAATCCACTGACGACCGCGGCGACCTCGCCCTGCACTTTGATACTCTGCTAAACAAGTATCTCCTGATTGCAAATTAGGGATCCTATCCAGCATATATTGGTTAGTAGAATCAATAACGGGTTCGACAATAATCTGGGTGCCAGTAACATACTTCTCAATACACTGTTTATTTAACAAATTGATCTGCATAGGAAGCTGATAGCCTTTACTCGTGATAGTTTGGATATCAAGACCCCATGAGCGCAATGTTTTAATATGTTTATTAATTGCCGCTCTCGTCATTCCTAAGCGTTCACCCAGCTGTTCGCCTGAATGAATCTGCCCATCCGCTAAAATATCAATAATTTGTAATGGAATACTCATTTCTTTCATCGTATACAGTCCACTGCATTCAATTCGCCTTGACGCCCAATGAATCGAACTTCTGGTTCTAAGAAAATATCGAAACGTTGTGCAACTGTATTACTTACATATTTAGCAAGCTCTACAATATCCTTTCCCGTCGCATTATGTTTATTTATCAACACTAATGCTTGTTGAGTATGAACTGCTGCACCGCCTAATTGGTAGCCTTTTAAGCCACACTGGTCAATCAACCAACCTGCGGCTAATTTTACATTTCCATCAGCCTGAACATATTGAGGGCAATTAGGGTAACTAGCTTTGATTGTCTCTGCGAGTTCAGCAGATACGACTGGGTTTTTAAAGAAGCTACCAGCATTACCTGTTACAGCGGGATCAGGTAATTTACTTCTGCGAGTCTCACATACCGTCTCAAACACATCTGAAGGCGTTACAGTGTTAGGATCGAGCTTAGCTAAATCTCCATACGCTAGCTTTGGTGACCACTCCTTAGAAAAAATCAATCCAACGCTGATAATCGCATGAGAATGCTGATATTCATGTTTAAAGATACTGTCTCGATACCCAAAATTGCATTCTTCCGCAGGGATACGAGTGATCCTACCTGTATCCAAGCAGAGGATATCCACATACTCACAAACATCTTTTAGCTCTACCCCATAAGCTCCAATATTTTGTATCGGTGCAGAGCCTACACATCCAGGGATCAGCGCTAAGTTTTCTGCGCCATATATTCCCTTATGAAGCAATGTTTCAAGTAGCTGATGCCAATTTTCCCCTGCATATGCATGTACATGCCAAGCATCTGCAGAATCAGTAATTTCGATACCTTTAATTCTGTTTACAATGACCACACCGTCAAAATCTTCAATAAATAACACATTGCTTCCCCCGCCTAATAACAGTACAGGAAGATTGTCATTTTTTGCTGTTGTCCACTGTTGGTACAGAGCATCAGCGCTTTGTACAATGTTCACTTTAATAGCTTTGGCATCAATACCGAAGCTATTAAGCGATTTGAGTTCGGCGGTCAGGTTCATTGCTACCTTCATTTTCAAATAAGATCTAAGATTTTATAAGTCTATCAGCCTGACCTAGCAGTGAATAGCATGTAGATGGAAATAATATGAGAAGTAAGAAACTGAGAAGAATTTTCAAAAATACAAATCGATAGATAGCAAAAAGCCACCCATTGGGTGGCTTCTTATATTTAAAACCTAGCAGTTCCCTACTCTCACATGGGGAGACCCCACACTACCATCGGCGCTACGGCGTTTCACTACTGAGTTCGGCATGGGGTCAGGTGGGACCACCGCGCTATTGCCGCTAGGTAAATTCTTTTAAATTATTTTAGTATTCATGGTGCTGATACCCAGATTCGAACTGGGGACCTCACCCTTACCAAGGGTGTGCTCTACCAACTGAGCCATATCAGCAATATGGTGCGGTCAGTCAGTACTGACACAACCTTAAAATTT
>NZ_JAMPNS010000040.1:0-3165 GCF_028479465.1 Providencia sp. PROV208
AATGTCTGGCAGTTCCCTACTCTCACATGGGGAGACCCCACACTACCATCGGCGCTACGGCGTTTCACTACTGAGTTCGGCATGGGATCAGGTGGGACCACCGCGCTATGGCCGCCAGACAAATTCTGTTCGTTCCCGTTTAGCCCACTTCTTCGCTAAACCAGAACATCAATCTTGAACAAGCTGCTGTGTCCTTCACCTTCCGGCTTCTCACTCTCGTCGAAAATCAACTCTATCTCTCTAAAACACCTTCGGTGTTGTCAGGTTAAGCCTCACGGTTCATTAGTATTGGTTAGCTCAACGTATCGCTACGCTTACACACCCAACCTATCAACGTCTTAGTCTTAAACGTTCCTTTAGGACCCTTAAAGAGTCAGGGAAGACTCATCTCAAGGCAAGTTTCCCGCTTAGATGCTTTCAGCGGTTATCTTTTCCGCACTTAGCTACCGGGCAATGCCATTGGCATGACAACCCGAACACCAGTGGTGCGTCCACTCCGGTCCTCTCGTACTAGGAGCAGCCCCTTTCAATCTTCCAACGCCCACGGCAGATAGGGACCGAACTGTCTCACGACGTTCTAAACCCAGCTCGCGTACCACTTTAAACGGCGAACAGCCGTACCCTTGGGACCTACTTCAGCCCCAGGATGTGATGAGCCGACATCGAGGTGCCAAACACCGCCGTCGATATGAACTCTTGGGCGGTATCAGCCTGTTATCCCCGGAGTACCTTTTATCCGTTGAGCGATGGCCCTTCCATTCAGAACCACCGGATCACTAAGACCTACTTTCGTACCTGCTCGAGCCGTCACTCTCGCAGTCAAGCTGGCTTATGCCTTTGCACTAACCGCATGATGTCCGACCATGCTTAGCCAACCTTCGTGCTCCTCCGTTACTCTTTGGGAGGAGACCGCCCCAGTCAAACTACCCACCAGACACTGTCCGCACCCCAGATAATGGGGCAACGTTAGAACATCAAACATTAAAGGGTGGTATTTCAAGGTTGGCTCCACGCAGACTGGCGTCCACGCTTCAAAGCCTCCCACCTATCCTACACATCAAGGCTCAATGTTCAGTGTCAAGCTATAGTAAAGGTTCACGGGGTCTTTCCGTCTTGCCGCGGGTACACTGCATCTTCACAGCGAGTTCAATTTCACTGAGTCTCGGGTGGAGACAGCCTGGCCATCATTACGCCATTCGTGCAGGTCGGAACTTACCCGACAAGGAATTTCGCTACCTTAGGACCGTTATAGTTACGGCCGCCGTTTACTGGGGCTTCGATCAAGAGCTTCTCCTTACGGATAACCCCATCAATTAACCTTCCAGCACCGGGCAGGCGTCACACCGTATACGTCCACTTTCGTGTTTGCACAGTGCTGTGTTTTTAATAAACAGTTGCAGCCAGCTGGTATCTGCGACTGGCTTGAGCTCCATCCGCAAGGGACTTCACCTAATGCCAGCGTGCCTTCTCCCGAAGTTACGGCACCATTTTGCCTAGTTCCTTCACCCGAGTTCTCTCAAGCGCCTGAGTATTCTCTACCTGACCACCTGTGTCGGTTTGGGGTACGATTAATGATAATCTAGAGCTTAGAGGCTTTTCCTGGAAGCAGGGTATCAGCTACTTCGCCACCGTAGTGACTCGTCATCAGACCTCAGCATATAGTGAACCGGATTTGCCTAATTCACCTGCCTACATCCTTAAACCGGGACAACCGTCGCCCGGCCAGCCTAACCTTCTCCGTCCCCCCATCGCAATTATCACCAGTACGGGAATATTAACCCGTTGCCCATCGACTACGCATTTCTGCCTCGCCTTAGGGGTCGACTCACCCTGCCCCGATTAACGTTGGACAGGAACCCTTGGTCTTCCGGCGTGCGGGTTTTTCACCCGCATTATCGTTACTTATGTCAGCATTCGCACTTCTGATACCTCCAGCATACCTCACAGTACACCTTCACAGGCTTACAGAACGCTCCCCTACCCAACAATATTTACATATCGCTGCCGCAGCTTCGGTGCATAGTTTAGCCCCGTTACATCTTCCGCGCAGGCCGACTCGACCAGTGAGCTATTACGCTTTCTTTAAATGATGGCTGCTTCTAAGCCAACATCCTGGCTGTCTGAGCCTTCCCACTTCGTTTCCCACTTAACTATGACTTTGGGACCTTAGCTGGCGGTCTGGGTTGTTTCCCTCTTCACGACGAACGTTAGCACCCGCCGTGTGTCTCCCGTGATAACATTCTTCGGTATTCGTAGTTTGCATCGAGTTGGTAAGTCGGGATGACCCCCTAGTCGAAACAGTGCTCTACCCCCGAAGATGAGTTCACGAGGCGCTACCTAAATAGCTTTCGGGGAGAACCAGCTATCTCCCGGTTTGATTGGCCTTTCACCCCCAGCCACAAGTCATCCGCTAATTTTTCAACATTAGTCGGTTCGGTCCTCCAGTTAGTGTTACCCAACCTTCAACCTGCCCATGGCTAGATCACCGGGTTTCGGGTCTATACCCTGCAACTCATTCGCCCAGTTAAGACTCGGTTTCCCTACGGCTCCCCTATACGGTTAACCTTGCTACAGAATATAAGTCGCTGACCCATTATACAAAAGGTACGCAGTCACACCACAAGGGTGCTCCCACTGCTTGTACGTACACGGTTTCAGGTTCTATTTCACTCCCCTCGCCGGGGTTCTTTTCGCCTTTCCCTCACGGTACTGGTTCACTATCGGTCAATCAGGAGTATTTAGCCTTGGAGGATGGTCCCCCCATATTCAGACAGGATAACACGTGTCCCGCCCTACTCGTCGAGTTCACAACACTAACACCTTCGGATACGGGGCTATCACCCTTTACTGCCGGCCTTTCCAGACCGTTCTCCTGATGCTAATGCTGATTAAGACTCTGGGCTGCTCCCCGTTCGCTCGCCGCTACTAGGGGAATCTCGGTTGATTTCTTTTCCTCGAGGTACTGAGATGTTTCAGTTCCCTCGGTTCGCTTCGTTTGACTATGTATTCATCAAACGATAGTGCAACGAATTGCACTGGGTTTCCCCATTCGGAAATCGTCGGTTATAACGGTTCATATCACCTTACCGACGCTTATCGCAGATTAGCACGTCCTTCATCGCCTCTGATTGCCTAGGCATCCACCGTGTACGCTTAGTCGCTTAA
>NZ_JAMPNS010000042.1:0-1692 GCF_028479465.1 Providencia sp. PROV208
ACACCTTAAGTGAGTATATTTATTCTTTATTATAAATAATGGGGCTCGCCTTATTTTTAATATTGTAAGGGGTCATTATACCTAATGATTTAACATTTCCTGATACTCCCATTTTGCTTGATGTTGTACAAAACCTCGACACATGGATTTAAAGTAATTTACTGATTTATATAGATTATCCTTGCCGAAGGTTCTTCCAAAAGACCTACCTGCAAGGCTTCCTGATATTGATTGATATTTCAATGTACCGTTTATCTTATAGATAAAAACAGATTTCCCTTAAACATCCTCTTATACAGAATAGCCAACATTATCTAGCTGAAATTATTTAATTTAAGTAATTCTGAGGCGAGGTTGATAACATGATAAAGCTGAGTGAAAAAATAGCCAAACTGAATGTGGCCGTTTCTCTTTATATGTTAATACCAACCCTTTATTGGTGAATAGGCTGATTTATACAAGGTGAGTCAAATATATTAACATTTAATATACTATCAGTATCCACAATATGAAATTATTTAAAATTCAATCAAATACAAAAAAGTGGTCAGCTTATAATGTAACAGGATGTTACTATATGAATGTTTGCAATATCAATAGTTATTAAATTTAGTTAACAAAAACCAAATTAAGTATTAATAACTAATTAATTGCTCTTAATTAGATTAACTTAGAGTTATTGACTGGTTATTTTAGTGGTGAAATCACTAAAAAACGTAAAGTATGTTTATTTGTACTTTATAAACAATAAATTATCGGCATAACCCGAGTTGGTTACAATTTTTACATATTATAAAAAATAAAAAACAACAAAAAGGAGTGTTTTGACAAAGTATAGATTACTAATAAAATAGACGAAAAATTACGAGCTATTAAATTGATTGTTCTTACAATCTAAAATCGTAATTATAATAACCTTGGTAATTATAATTGATAAAAAATTGCAGACTACTCTTTTCGCACTTGATTTTTATTGCATTGTAGCTACTTCTATTCTCTATTATCAATAATTGAGATTAAGAATAGCTCTTATTTATAATTTGTATTACATCTTATTTGTATTTTGTATTTAAAATTTATTGTAGATGGGAAAATATGAAGAGAAAATTCAAATCCAAAAAGAATCTCGGTATAGGATATCCCGAAAGTAATTCAAAAATGATTACAACGGAAGACTCGGAGGTGTGGTCACTACAGATGGTCGCGGGTCATTTGATAAGGGACTTTCGTCAGGAAATTGGTATGTCCGAGAGCGAGTTAGCTCACATTATGGGTATTAGTCAACAGCAGATTTCCCGTTATGAACGCGGTGTGTGTGATTTTACATTGTCGTATGTTGACGCTTTTGCAGCGGCGTTTGGACTGACATTACGACAATTTATGGATAAATTGTTTGAGAGTCTCTATATTCAAGGGGCTATGGAACAGAATATCCCACCAATTTTCAGACAGAATACATCCAATATGGAACAAGAAATTAACGCTATTATAGATGGATTAAAAAATAATTAATGAATTCATTAGAGTAAGCCTCAATTAGATTGAGTAAATGCACTAGTTTCTTTATGGACTTTAATTATCTTATAAAGAAATGAAATTAAAATTGTTATTATTTATCTAAAATAGAATAGCTCTATCATGAATATATTTTTATGTTATTTCTTTATTGGTATTATCTGATTAATTATTGAA
>NZ_JAMPNS010000043.1:0-1168 GCF_028479465.1 Providencia sp. PROV208
AATTAATCATTACCAAACAAGTCACGGGTATAGACTTTATCCGCTACATCGTCCAGCTCAGGCACCATACGGTTTGCCAGAATAATGTCACATTCGGCTTTGAACGCGTCTAAATCTCGGATAACTTTCGAGCGGAAGAATTCTTCTTCTTTGAGTACCGGCTCGTAAACCACCACTTCAATGCCTTTCGCTTTAATGCGTTTCATTACGCCTTGAACGGCCGAAGCACGGAAATTATCAGAGCCCGCTTTCATCACTAAGCGATATACGCCCACTTTGCGTGGTGCTTTAGCGATAATCGCATCGGAGATAAAATCTTTACGGGTGCGGTTAGATTCCACAATCGCATTAATCAGGTTATTTGGCACATCATCGTAGTTTGCCAGTAACTGCTTCGTATCTTTCGGTAAGCAGTAACCACCGTAGCCAAAGGATGGGTTATTGTAATGGCTGCCGATACGCGGGTCTAAAGAGACACCTTCAATGATTTGACGCGCATTTAAGCCACGGCTTTCTGCGTAGGTGTCTAACTCATTGAAGTACGCGACACGCATCGCTAAGAAGGTGTTCGCAAACAGTTTGATGGCTTCCGCTTCAGTGCCGTCAGTGAACAGCACCGGCACATCTTTCTTAATCGCGCCTTCTAACAGTAAGTCAGCGAAAATCTGTGCACGTTCAGAACGCTCACCCACCACAATACGGGATGGGTACAGGTTATCCCACAGGGCGCGGCCTTCACGTAAGAATTCTGGGGAGAAAATCACGTTAGTGTAGCCAAACTCTTCACGCAAACGCGCTGTAAAGCCCACTGGAATGGTGGATTTGACGATAATAGTTGCTTCTGGATTCAGCTTATTGACATCATGAATGACGGATTCGACTGAATTGGTGTTGAAGTAGTTAGTTTTTGGGTCGTAATCTGTAGGGGTGGCAACAATCACGTATTGCGCGCCAGTATAGGCTTCGATTTTATCTTCGGTCGCACGGAAGTTCAGCTGTTTTTCCGTTAAAAACTGTTCGATTTCAGTGTCGATAATCGGGGATTGCTTATTGTTCAGCATCGCCACTTTTTCAGGGATGATATCGACCGCCACCACTTCGTGGTGTTGTGACAGTAGCATGGCGTTAGACAGACCGACGTAGCCGGTCCCTGCGATTGCTATTTTCA
>NZ_JAMPNS010000044.1:0-1128 GCF_028479465.1 Providencia sp. PROV208
TTGCGAAACGTAAACCATCATCCATCGCGATTGGGTGAATCAGAGTCACGATCATGTTGATGTTGTCGCCTGGCATTACCATCTCTACGCCTTCTGGCAGTTCGATAGTACCGGTTACGTCAGTTGTACGGAAGTAGAACTGTGGACGGTAGCCTTTGAAGAATGGAGTATGACGACCACCTTCATCTTTGCTCAGAATATATACTTCTGATTCGAATTGAGTGTGTGGCTTGATTGAACCTGGTTTAGCCAGTACTTGACCACGTTGAATTTCTTCACGTTTAGTACCACGCAGCAGAACACCAACGTTCTCACCAGCACGACCTTCGTCCAGCAGTTTACGGAACATTTCAACGCCAGTACAAGTTGTTTTCGCAGTCGCTTGAATACCAACGATTTCAACTTCTTCACCAACTTTGATGATACCACGCTCAACACGGCCTGTTACTACTGTACCACGACCAGAGATTGAGAATACGTCTTCGATTGGCAGCAGGAATGGCTTGTCAATTGCACGCTCTGGTTCTGGGATGTAAGAATCCAGGTAACCTGCTAATTCAACAATTTTTGCTTCCCACTCTGGGTTGCCTTCCAGCGCTTTCAGTGCTGAACCGCGAACAACTGGAGTGTCATCGCCTGGGAAATCGTACTGAGACAGAAGTTCACGAACTTCCATTTCAACTAATTCTAACAGTTCTTCGTCGTCTACCATGTCACATTTGTTCAGGAAAACGATGATGTAAGGAACACCTACTTGGCGACCTAACAGGATGTGCTCACGAGTTTGTGGCATTGGACCATCAGTCGCAGCAACAACCAGAATTGCACCGTCCATCTGCGCAGCACCAGTGATCATGTTTTTAACATAGTCGGCGTGTCCTGGGCAGTCTACGTGTGCGTAGTGGCGAGTTGGTGTGTCATATTCTACGTGAGATGTAGAAATGGTGATACCACGCGCTTTTTCTTCTGGTGCGTTATCGATTTGATCGAATGCACGAGCGTTACCGCCGTAGGTTTTAGCCAGAACAGTAGTGATAGCTGCTGTCAGGGTAGTTTTACCATGGTCAACGTGGCCGATTGTACCAACGTTAACGTGCGGTTTTGAACGTTCAAATTTTTCTTTAGACA